>DSBZ01000201.1 GCA_011057175.1 Candidatus Acetothermia bacterium | reverse complement strand
GTTCTCGTTCGTCACCTTCCCCGCCGGCGACCCGATCGCGCTGTCCGACCTTCGGGGGAGGGTGGTGTTGCTCGACTTCTGGGCCACCTGGTGCGGGCCGTGCATGGACGAGCTCCCCCATCTCCGCGACCTCTACGCGGCGTACCACGGGGAGGGGTTCGAGATCGTCGGGCTGAGCCTGGACACGAGCGAGCGCGATCTGCGGGCCACCTTGTCCACGCTGGGCATCCCCTGGCCGGTGGCGTTCGAGGGCCGAAGCTGGGACAACCCGCTCGCCCAGCTGTACCGGGTGTACCAGATCCCCACATCGTATCTCCTCGACCGGGAGGGGGTCATCCGGTACCGCGACCTCCGCGGGGAGGAGCTGGAGCGGCGCGTGAGCGAGCTCCTGGCGGCCCCGCGCGTGGAAGCCGCGTCGACGACGCCCCCGCTCGCCCTCCCCGCGGTGGAGTCGGCCCGGCCGATCCTCGACCTCGCGGCCCCGGGCGAGGTCGGTCTCGCCCCTGGTGCGACCGGTTCCTTCCCTCTGAAGCTCACCAACACTTCCCCCTACGATGCGGAGGAGGTCATGGTCACCATGACCAGCCTTCCCGCCGGGGTCACGGCTCCGCCGGTCGAGGTGGGCACGATCCCTGGGTTCGGGGAGCGGGAGGTGGAGGTGTCGGTCGAGCTCGCCGGGGCGCCCCCCCCCTTCTCCGGCGCGATCGAGATCGTGTACCACTACTGCATCGGCGATTCGTGCTTCCAGATCCAGGATGGGGTGCCCGTGGCGTTTTCCGTGGGCGAGGTGCGGCCGCGGTCAGGGGGGATCCCCGTGTGGTGGCTCCTCATCGCCCTCGGGGTCGGGTTGGCCCTCGCGGCGGTGCTGCGCGGTCGTGGGCTGCTCGCCGTCGCGCTCGTGCTGGTCGGGCTGGCGGGGGCGAGCCTCGCGGTGGGGCTCCTCCGCGGCCAGGCGACCCAGGCGCGGCGGATCGCAAGCGTCCTCTGCACGGCGTGCGTGGGGATCGAGGAAACGCGGGTGGAGGACGCGACCCTCTCCCCCTTCACCTGGGATGCGCTGGCCGCGTTCCCCGGGTCGGCCCATCTCGTGGTGTTTTACACCCCGTGGTGCAAGTCCTGCCCCTACGCCAAGGCCCTCGTGGCGGAGGTGACGCGGGCCAACCCGCGGATCACCTACGAGCTGGTCGACGCGGATCAGGATCGGTCTCGTGCCGAGGGTGCGGGGGTCGTGCAGTCGGGCAAGGCCATCGTCCCGGCGGTCCTCGTTGGGGAGACGGGGCGCGTCCTGTTCGGGACGAGCGACCTCGCGGCGCGAATCCTCGCTGCCCTCGGGGAGATCCGGTGAAGCTGCGCACCGTACGTCGGGGGACCCAATCCCTGGGGATCCTCCTCGGCGTGTTCGGGGTCACCGGGATCGGGATGACCCACCTCCTCTTCCCGGGGCTCCACTGCTACGCCTGTCCGCTCGCGATCACCGTTTGCCCGATCGGGCTCATGCAGAACCTCATCATCTCCGGGACGGTGCCGTTCTACTTCCTGGGGATGATCGCCGCCTACGGCCTCCTCCTCGGCCGTGGCTGGTGCGGCTGGTTCTGTCCGTTCGGGACGGTGAACGATCTCCTCGCCTTCCGCAAGGTTCGCTTCCTGCGGGCCCTGTCCCCGCTCAAGCTCCTCGTCCTCCTCGGGACCGGCGTCGCTGCCTGGCGCCTCGCCGACACGTGGTTCTGCAAGCTGTGCCCGGCGGCGTCGCTCACTGCCTCCCTCCCCTACCTCGCGCTCGGGGTGGCGGAGGTGAACCCGCCGTTCCTCATCCACATGGCGACCCTGGCTGCGGTGCTGGCCGGGATGGCCCTCGTCGCGCGGTTCTGGTGCCGCTACTTGTGCCCGATGGGGGGGCTCCTGTCGCTGTTCAACCGGGCGAGCTTCTTCGGGCTGCGGTTGCGGGCCGATCGGTGCACCGCGTGCGGCCTGTGCGCCCGGTCGTGCCCGATGGGGATCGAGCCCCATCGGGAGATCAACTCCGGCGATTGCATCAAATGTGGGGAGTGCGTGCGGTCGTGCTCGAGCGGCGCGCTCTCCATCGGGTTCTCCCTTCCGGGAGCGAGGGGCCGTGATCCGCTACGCGCTGCTGGGCCTTCTCCAGGGGCTGACGGAATTCCTCCCCGTCAGTAGCTCCGGGCATCTCGTCCTGGCCCGGATCGCCCTCGGGGTGGAGGCACCGGGGGCGATCGTCGAGGCCGCGGCCCATCTGGGAACGCTCCTCTCCCTCTTCCTCTACTTCCGCCGCGACCTGGGCCGCCTCGCGGTCGGGTTCCTCCGCCGCGGGGAGGAACGGCGGTACCTGGGCCACCTCGCCGTGGCGACGCTCCCGGTGGTCGTCGTGGGCCTCCTCGCCCGGGGCGCGATCGAACGGGCGTTCGGGGCCTCCGCCCTCGTGGGGGGGATGCTCCTCGTCACGGCGCTCGCCCTCGCGATCGGCGATCGGAGGGCCAGCCGGGCCCAACGGGACCGGGTGCGGATCGGGGATGCCCTGGCGGTGGGCCTGGCCCAAGCGGCGGCCCTCCTCCCGGGGATCTCGCGGTCCGGAGCCACGGTGGCGATGGGGATCGGGCGCGGCCTGCGGCCGGCCCACGCCGCGCGATTCTCGTTCCTCCTCGCGATTCCCGCCATCGGCGGGGCGAGCCTGTTCGCCCTCCGCGGGGCGTGTGGCAGCGCGGGTACGGATTGGGCGAGCCTTGCCGTGACAGCGGGGTGCGCGTTTGTGAGCGGCTTCCTCGCGATCCCCCTCTTCCTGCGGATCGTCCGCTCCGGCGTGCTGTGGCCCTTCGCTCTGTACTGCGCCCTTCTCGGAGGGACCGTCCTCGTCTGGGGATAGCCGGCCCGAAGGGACGGGACGTCTGGCTCCCGTGAGCGGGGGGTAGGTTCCCTCCCTCAGGTCACCGGAATCCGTCATCTGGGGCACACCGCGCATTCCGCCTTCCTCCCCCATCGGAGACACTGGACGCGCCATGGGTGGGCACGAGAGCGGCGCGGCAGCGAAGGTGGCGGTGCTCGGTGGGTTGATCGCAGGGTGGTGTGGGGCCGCGCTCGGGGCGGCGGCCGTGGCGGACCGCTTTGCGAGCACCGGCCAAGCCTACGCAGATTGGTACTGGATCTCCCGAGGTTCGGACGCCCAGTGGGAGTTCGTGAACCTCGCCCCGACTTCCGATCCCCACCTGGGCCTGGAGGCGTTCCTGTGTCTCCCCGTCACGGACGGGCCTCTGCCCGCGGAGATCGAGGTCCGGTTCCGGGTCGCGACCGGTGCGGGGCCGGGGTCTCGGCTGTATGTGGCCCGGCTGTGGCGGACGGTGGCGAGCGAGCGCTACGCCATGTACTTCGGCCAGGTCTTCCTCTCCCGTCGCGACCTCGGGGTGGGCTCGCGCCTCATCGTGCGCCTGGTGGGATCCCAGGTCGAGGGCCCGCTGGGAGTGCACCCGACCTCGGTCCGCGTCGCGATGGACAGTGCCCCGGCGCTCGCCTTGGCCGCGCCGGCCGGCGAAGTGGCAGGAGCCGCGGCCGCCGTCTCCGACCAGTCCGTGCGGATCCTTCCCGCTTCCGCGTCTTCCGCCTCCGCGCCGTTCCTCGCTCCGGGGACGTACCGGGGGGAGCTGGGGTGGGCCGGGCCGTACACGGCCCCCATCAGGCGGGGGCTGTACAAGGTCAACCTGCGCGCGGGGGAGGTCATCACGGTGCGGATCGAAACGGAGTCGTGTTGCGTCCTCAGCCTGCGCGACCCGAGCGGGCGCAAGGTGGGGGAGGTGGAGGGGAGCTCGTGGCTCGGCCTGGAGTACCGCGCCCAGGTGGGCGGAGCGTGGCAGATCCTCATCTCTTGTCGGGAGGGCGGTTCCCTCTTCCCGTACACGCTGACCTTGAGCATCCGCTAGTCATCGGCCCACCCGGTGGGCGAGGTCGCCCCAAGGGATGCGGAGTGCCACCGGGCGGCCGTGGGGGCAACGTGCGGGCTCCTCCGTCGCCTTCCACTCCGCAATGAGGGCCGCCTGCTCCTCCGGGGAGAGGACCTCTCCCGCCCGGATCGCCGCCGCGCACGCCACCTCCCGCCACAGCTCCTCGAGCGGCGCCTCTCCCTCCAGGAGCTGCTCCGCCACAGCCCCGACCGGCTCCTGGAACCCGAGCCGCGACTGGCGATCGGCGAGCGGGGCTGGCCAGCCGCGGAGGAGGAACGCCCGCTCCCCGAACCGTTCGAGATGGATCCCCAGCTCGCGCAGGGCGGGGATCGCCCGGTCCAAGGCTGCGGCCCGATCGAACGGGACCATGAGCTGAACCGGAATGAGGAACTGCTGGGTCGGGACCGGGGAACTCCCGCGGCTCCGCTCGAAGAGGACCCGCTCGTGCGCTGCGTGCTGGTCCACGATCTCCAGGCCCTCCTCCCCCTCGACGAGGATGTAGCTCCCCTGGACCTGCCCCACCACGCGCCACGGGCGCGCGGCGGGGAGGGAGGGTCCCGCCGGGAGCAGTTCACGCTCCACCGCGGGACGGAGGGAGGGGG
>DSBZ01000083.1 GCA_011057175.1 Candidatus Acetothermia bacterium | reverse complement strand
GACACGGAGATCGCCGCCACCACCCGCCCCCGGTAGTTGCGCACCGGGGCAGCCACGCACACGTTGCCCTCGTGGAACTCCTCCCGGTCCACCGCGTACCCCCGCGCCCTCACCCCCTCCAACTCCCGCCGGATCACCTCCGGATCGGTGAGCGTCCGGGCCGTCAACGCCGGGAGCGGAGCCCGCGCCAACACCCGCTCCGCTACCTCTGGGTTGTGGGCCAGAAGGACCTTCCCTAGCGCCGTGCAGTGCGGAGGAACCCGCAGGCCGATCACCGAGGGGATGACCACGCTCGGCGCCGCCTCTTCCCGGTCCAGGTACAGGACGTCGTCCTCGTACAGGATCGCCAGATGCGCGTTGGCCTCAAGTTCCCGCGCCAATCGGCGCAACACGGGCTTGGCCTGCTCCCGGATGTCCAGCGAAGCCAAGATGTGGTGGGCTTGGGCCAGGATCTTGAGGCCAAGGCGGTACCGTTTGGTCTCCGGATCGCGGTCGAGATAGCCAAACCGCTGCAGGGTGTAGACAATGGGGTAGATGCTCCCCGGCCGGACCCCCATCGCCCGGGCGAGCTCGGTCAGGGTCAGCCCGTTTGGCGCCCCGTTGAACAGGTCCAGCACACCCAACGCCTTCGCCAACGACGTGTTGAGGTACCGCTCGCGTTCCATGCGAGGAGGAATTCTAACGGGTCAAATCAGCTTTGCGATCGGACCGCCCGCCAGGGCAGCCCTCCGTAGCAACCGGGCAGCACGGAGGGCACCTTGCCAAGCACCTCTCCGCTCCTTAGCATTGCCACGGAGGGGGTCTATGGGCAAGCGTGAGGTGCTCGACAACGTCTTGAAGCAGATCCAGAAGTCCTACGGCGAGGGCGCGATCATGTGGCTGGGAGACAAGTCCGTCACGACGGATGTGGACGTGATTCCCACTGGTTCACTCGCGTTGGACGTGGCCCTCGGAGTAGGCGGGGTTCCCCGGGGGCGGATGGTGGAGATCTTCGGGCCAGAGGCGTCGGGGAAGACCACGCTTGCCCTCCACATCGTCGCCGAGGCCCAGAAGCTGGGGGGGACGGCGGCGTTCATTGATGCTGAGCATGCACTGGATCCGCGGTACACCCGCGCGATCGGGGTCGATCTCGACCACCTCCTCCTCTCCCAGCCCAACTCGGGCGAGCAGGCCCTCGAGATCACGGAGCAGCTCGTGCGCTCCGGCGCGGTGGACATCATCACCGTGGACTCCGTGGCCGCCCTCGTCCCGGAGGCCGAGCTCCAGGGCCAGATGGGCGACGCCCAGGTCGGTCTCCAGGCCCGGCTCATGTCCCAGGCAATGCGGAAACTGGCCGCGGCGATCTCCCAATCGAAGACAGCCGTGATCTTCGTTAACCAGATCCGGTCCACAATCCAGTCCGGGCCGTGGGGCCCGGGGACGACGACCTCCGGCGGCCGGGCCCTCAAGTTCTACGCCTCGGTGCGGATGAACATCTGGGCCGAGGGGAAGATCGCCGAGGGCGACGACCGGGTGGGGATGAAGGCCCACGTCCGGGTGGTGAAGAACAAGGTCGCCGCCCCGTTCCGCGAGGCGACGTTCGACGTGATCTACGGCCAAGGGATCGTGCGCGAGCGGGACGCGATCAACTGCGGGGTGGAGCTGGGGGTGATCACCCGGTCCGGCTCCTGGTACTCCTACGGGGACACCCGGCTCGGCCAGGGCCTGGCCCAGGCCGCCCAGTTCCTGCGCGACAACCCAGACATCACAGACCAGATCGTCCGCGCGGTCCGGGAGAAGGCGGGCCTGCCGGAGCCCAAACCCCGTGAGAGCGAAGGATGAGAGGGCGGCTTGGGCGTACGTGGAGCGCCTGATCGCCGTCCGGCCGCGGACGGTCGCGGAGCTGGAGAGACGGCTCACAACCAGGGGCTTCGCCCCTGACCTCGTCCGTCGCGCGGTGGACAGGGCCCACGACGCCGGACTTGTGGACGACCGCCTGTTCGCCCGCCTCTACGCCGAGGATCGGGTCCTGTCCAGGCCCTGCGCGCGGCATCTGATCGCGAAGGAACTGCGGGAACGGGGAGTGGACGCCCCCCTCGCGGAAGAGGCGGCCCAGGCCGCGTTCCCCGAGCTATCCGAAGAGGAGCTCGCCCACCGCGCCCTCGCCGCCCGGCTCCCCCTATGGGAGGGCCTCCCCCGCGATGTCGTCGAGCGCCGCGCGGGCTCGTTCCTCCTCCGGCGCGGGTTCTCGCCCTCCGTGGCCCGCGCGGTCACGGACGGGGTTCTGGGGACATGGATGTCCGTGTAGGGTTGGGAATCGACTTCCACCGGCTCACCCCCGGGCGGAGGCTCGTCCTGGGGGGTGTCGAGATCCCCCACGACCGCGGCCTCGCCGGGCATTCCGATGCCGACGTCCTCCTCCACGCGATCTGCGATGCCCTGCTCGGGGCAGCGGCCCTGGGGGACATCGGGCAGCACTTCCCGGTGGGCGACCCCGCGTACGCGGGGATCTCGTCCCTGGAGCTCCTCAAAAGGACCGTCGCCCTGCTCGCGCAGGCCGGCTACGTCCCGCACCAGGTGGACGCGGTGGCCGTGGTGGAGCGGCCCATACTTGCCCCCCACATCCCCACGATGCGGGAGCGAATCGCCGCCGCCCTGGGGGTCGAGACGTCCGCGGTGTCCGTGAAGGCGACGACGCCCGAGGGGATGGGCACCCTCGGCCGGGGGGAGGGGATCGGCGCCTGGGCCGTCGCCCTAGTCCGCACGTTCCCCGGGTCGGTCCGCCCCCGGGAGCCGCCTGAGAGCAGCACAGGGAAACATCGCCACATGGACGACTCCCGGGAAGCTGGGCAAGACGCACGTCTCTAGCGGCCTTTCTTCCGGCGCAGGGCCTCCCCTGCCGCTGATCCCTCATCCCCACCGGTTTCAAGACAGATCCTCGCGTGGATCGCCCAGGGCACCCCTCACATACTCGCGTGCAGGCCGCAGGTCTTGGTGCGCCAGGAGATCGGTACAATCCAAGATGCGGCGATGGGGGAAACCTTTCTCCGCCCGGCGGTGTAGAATCGAGCGAGGCGTCGCAGGGGGAACACGGACGCCTGGCCGCAGCCGCGTCATCCTTGCGGGCCAGTGGGGGGACGGATGCCGAGGAGCATCGTGGCGGTGGGATCGGTTCTGGCGCTCACGTGGGCAGGGCTGGCACAAGAAGGCGCGCGGGCAATCCTGGTCAAACCACTCCAGCAGGGGGCTCCGGGACGGCTCGAGTTCAGCCTGGACAAGGGCTGTGGCGCGGTCTACCAGCACAGAGAGAGAGTCCAGGTAAGGGTCAAGTCCGAGCGCGATGGCCACCTCACCCTCTTCGACTTCCCACCGGGCGGGCAGCCCCAGATCATCTTCCCCAACGCCTACCACACCGACAACTTCATCCGAGGCGGGGTCGAGTACACCATCCCTGGCAAGCTCCTCCCGTTCGAGTTCGTCGTGGCTCCTCCTGACGGAGGGGAGGTCCTGTTCGCTGTGGTCACGTCCACCAAACGGATCTCCTTCCTGAGCAGGTGTACGACTTCAGCCAGGTGTTCCCCCAGCTTTCGGGTTCGCCAACCCAGGCAGCGGATCGAATCAGCCGCGGCGTGTCCATCATCCCGGCCGGGGAGTGGTGGGCAACGGCGATCTGCTTCTTCCACGTGGGCGAGCCGCGGACAGCGGCCAAGGGGTACGGCCTCTTCGTGGGTCTGAACCAGTACCACAGCGACGTGGGCTCCCAGGGGTGGGTGGCGATCGAGGGGAGCATCTACACCACCTCCAACCTGGCCTACGCCGTGGCCGACGCCCACGCCATGGCCGCGGCTCTTGCTGACGCGTTCCCCTATCAGCGGGTGCTCACTGATGCTCAGGCTACCTTTGCTGCTATTCGGGACACGATCACCGGGTGGCTGGCCAAAGCTCCCGAAGAGGCCACCGTGCTCGTCTAGTTCGCGGGCCACGGAGCGCGCCTCAAGGACAAGAACGCTGACGAGGCCGATGGGTGGGACGAGACCCTCGTCGCCTACGACTGTCAGGTGGTCCCCAACGAGACCCTTGCGGAGTGGCTGGCGACTTTGCAGGCCCAGAGGATCATCGTCATCCTGGACACGTCTCACAGCGGGTCCATGGACCGCAACGTGCGGACGTTCAGGATCAGCGAGGACGAACGACCGAAGTTCCCACTGCTCAAGGACGGGTTTGGGGAAGATCTTGTGAAGTGGCCCAGCCTGTCCGCCAGGGTTGCGGTTCTCACGGCCTGTCGGCCCGATCAGCAGGCCCAGGAGGTGCCTGCGCTTGGGCACGGGGTGCTCACGCACTACCTCCTCGAGCGGCTGAAGGGTCCCGCGGACGCGAACAAGGACGGTTCCATCACGGCTCAAGAACTTCACCTCTACGCAGCTCCTGAGGCGCGGCGAGCGTACCGCCAGGAGCCGCAGATGCAGGATGGAATTGGGCAGCAGGTCGTGCTGGTCGAGGCGCGCTAGGCGGCTTGGTGGAGGGGGTTCGGTCAGGGTAGGGCTTAGTTGGCTCAAGAAGCCCTCTATAGGTGGTGGTGAGGGAGGTTGACCGGTGCTGTGAGGAGAAGAATGGACTTGCCCCGGTTCAGTGGACAGTGTACCCCGCGGCGTGGTGATCGGGAGACAGGAACGGTGAAGGTTGTTCACGACTCGTCCCTGTCACAGTTTGCTCCGGTTCCAGCGCCCACGG
>DSBZ01000158.1 GCA_011057175.1 Candidatus Acetothermia bacterium | reverse complement strand
ACGAGCGCGCTCTCCAGGGCCAAGTACGCCGCGTGCACGTTCTGGAGCGACCGCAGCGTCCGCTGGCGGCGGAGGAGCCACTGGAAGGGAAGCGTGAGCAGGAGCCACGCGAACGGGACGGCGAACACGGGGTTGAACGGAAAGCCCGGCACGCCCAACACGATGAGCGCCACGGCACAGAACACCGAAAGCGTCACCCGCCGCACGAGGAACGTCCGGTCCGCGATCGCTCGCGACTCCGTAAGCTCCCGGCCCTCGACCACGGTGGTCACCTCCTGAGCGAGATTCTAGTCCATGCGCCACGGCCAGCGCAGAGGAGTCGCGGTTACCCCAGGCAACCTGCGTGATAGTAGCCCGGTGAGCCTTCGGCTACGCGGAGAAGATCGGATCCCCGCAGCTGGATACAGATTCACCGCAGAGACGCTGAGATCGCAGAGAAATCTTGCAGGGAACATTCATTCGGCTTCGGGTTTGAATTCAATCCCAAAGACGGTTTTCTCTGCGCTCTCTGCGCCTCGGCGGTAAACAAGTCCACGGCGGGGACCCGTGAGCCGAAGGCCCGCGTGCCGTAGCGCGGCCCCCGGGGTTCCCACACGGGCTGCTTGGCGAGCATCAGAGGCGCGTTCGTGGTGAAAGGTCGGCCGGCGCGACCTCTCCCGCCGATGCCGAGGATCGGTGAACGTGGGTTCCGTCGAGAACCTGCCTGTTCTCCTGACGACGTCCTCTTGTCGGGGCAAGATCAGCTCTGCTATCATGAGGACGCACGACGGCCCGGCCAGGGGAGGTGACGGCGCATGACGACCGCGATGGTGACCAAGCGAGAGTGCCCATCCTGTGAGACCCTTTCCAGGTGTATCCTGTCCGTGGTGGAGCCCGGAGTTCTCGGTAACTCAGCGCCGGGCATCCGTTGGGCTCATTTCGAGGAGGGAGGGACGATCGCCCATGAGGGGACTCCCTCTGTAGGATGGGGCATCCTCTGCCGGGGGCGGGCGAGGCTCACCGTGAGCGCAGATCATGGGAAGGGGATTCTTCTACGGTGCTGCGGCCCCGGCGAGCTTCTCTCGGGCCCAGGTTCCGGCCCCCACGATTTTTCCGCTGTGGCCATTCCCGTTCTGTCGTAGGGTTCATCGCCAGGGAAGCCGTATTGGCTCTTGGCCGTCGGCATCCTGAGCTGCTTGTCGAGGCCAACCGACGGCTTGCCAAGGGGCAAAGCCGTCTGGCGCGGCGTCTGCTGGATCTGGCCTATGCAAGCGCCCGTAGGCGGCTGGTGCGGGTTCTTCTGGAGCTCGGGCAGGAGCACGGGGCGCCCGAGAGAGGTGGGGTGCGGATCGACGTGCCACTTTCGCTCCGGGACGTGGCGGAGATGATCGGGGCAAGCCGCCAGACTGCAAGCGAGGAACTCCAGCCGCTGGCCAGGCAGGGCCTGGTCAAGGTGGTTTGGCCGACGTTCTTCCTGCCCGATCCCCAGGGCCTGCAACGGCCCAGGTGACGAATGTCCCGTCTGCGAAGAAAGTTGCCTTCCGGAGGCCCTTGCCACTCCCGTGTTCGCCTGGACGAACGCCACCGTTCGTCTAGCTGATTGACAGCGTGCCTCAACTGGTGTAACGGTTCGTATTTGTTTAGCGTGTCGAAGTGGCGTTGGGCAAGGCCGCTTGTCTAGAAGGCATGGTTGTGAGGATGGGGTAAGGAACAAAGCTCACCTGGAAAGGTGCTCTATGTAATGGCCATTACATTCGGCCTCCCGTAAAAAGGCCATGGCTTTGTCCTATCACGAGTTGGTCAGGGAAAACCGAGAGCTCCGGGCCCGGCTCGTCCGGCTGGAGCAGGAGAACCAAGCCCTCAGGGCCAGGATCGCTGCCCTGGAAGCGGAGCTGCGCCGAGGCCGCCGTCAGGCGGCTCCGTTCTCCCGGGATGAACCCCAAGCTGATCCCAAGCGACCAGGACGTCGTCCTGGCCAGGGTCAGTTCACCTGCCGACAAGTTCCACCTGAAGAAGAGATCCAGGAGACGATCGAGGTTCCCCTCTCCCGCTGTCCCGAGTGCGACGGGCCGCTCATCGACCGGACCACCCACGAGCAGGTCCAGATCGACCTGCCTGAGGTGAATCCCTAGGTAACCCGCTTCCGCACCGAGTCCGGCTACTGCCCCAGGTGTAGGAAAAGGGTGCGCTCTCGCCATCCTGAGCAAGTGTCTGAAGCGACCGGGGCGGCGGGGGTGTGCGTAGGGCCACGGGCCAAGGCCCTGGCCGCCGACATGAAGCACCGCTTGGGGATCCCCTACCGCAAGACCGCTGATCTGTTTCAGACGGCCTTTGGGTTGGAGGTCACCGCCGGGGGGCTGTGCCAGGCCAACGAGCGGCTGGCGGGGCGGGCCGAGCCGGTCTACCGGGAGTTGGTAGAAGCGATCCGCTGCTGTACTGCGGTCAACGCTGACGAGACCGGCTGGAGGATCGGGGTGCTCGCGGCCTGGTTGTGGGCCTTCACCAGCCGGACGATCACCGTCTACGCCATCGACGACCGCCGCTCCCACGAGGTGGTGGTGGAGATCCTGGGGGAAGAGTTCCGCGGGGTGTTGATCAGCGACTGCTTTACGGCCTACGACCATCGAGCGCTGGCCGAGTGGCTGAAGCAGAAGTGCTTCGCCCACTTTTTAAACGAGCTTTCCAACCTGTCGCGGGAGAAGAAGCGGAGGGCGGTGCGCTTTCCCCGCGAGCTCCTGTTGGTGCTGCGGGAGGCGCTCAAGCTGGGGAAAGAGCGGGCGACCGTGGACCGTGACGGCTTCGAAGTCCGGCGTCGAGGGCTGGAAGAGAGGCTGGACGCCCTGATCGCCGAGGGGCGGAGGTTCAGCGACCCGGACAACGCCCGGCTTGCTAAGCGATTGAGGAAGCAGCGGGAGCATCTGTTCACCTTCCTGGAAGCGGAAGGGGTGGAGGCGGAGAGCAAGGCCGAGCGGGCACTGCGGCCGGCGGTGGTGGTGCGCAAGACCGGGGGCTGTAATCGGACGCCCCGGGGTGCGCGGACCCATGCGGTGCTGGCCAGCCTCCTGGCGACGGCGAAACAACAGGGTCGAGACCCAGTGAACTACTTGGTCGAGGTACTGACCGCCAAGGGGAAGCTTCTACCCCTGCCACTTGAGCGATCGTCCCCGGCAGCCCAGCCCGCTTGAGAGCCGGACGCTAAACATGTACGCTAGTACGAACGGTCGAGGATATGATACGGATCCACCCGGAAGCCCCCGCTGACATGGTAAGAGGGGACGTGATGCGGACCCTTCCGAGTTCGTGCGGTATGGCATCTTCAGATTCAGAAGTCGTTCGGTTCATTAGGGCCCGGGCCGTCAGACACTGGAAGACATTGCTCTTCCTCAGCTCGCTCAGCTTTGCGAGCGTGGCTCTGGCGGCGCTTAGCCCTTTTCTGGTTCAGCGGTTCGTGGACGCTCTCACCAAACGTTCCTTTCTGCCGTTGCTTGCCGTGGGGCTACTGGTGGCGATCATCGTCGGTAAGGTCATCGGCACCTGCCTGAGCTATTACGTGGAGATAACTCAGACCCGTGCTGGGAAAGACTTCACAATCGAATTGTACGAGCATCTCCAGACAGTGAAGCTAGCCCAAATCAAAGAGCACACTTCAGGCGAGTTCCTATCGAAAATCCTCAACGACGCAGAAAACTTCGGACGAGGCTTTGTGATCTACTACCCAATGGTAGCGCTCAGCCTCCTTCAGGTGATCGTAACTGCGACCGTGTTGTTCTTGCTTGAGTGGCGGCTTGCGCTGATTGCCATTGCTGTGCTGCCCGTGTCCTTCTTCTGCACCCGGTGGCTGAACTGGCGGCTGCGGATGGGCTGGGAAGCGGAGCGCGAGAATTGGGGGCGGGTGATAGAGTCACTCCGTGAGAAGATCGACGGAATGAAGACAATCAAGGCCTTCCGCCGGGGGCAGTTCTTCAGCCGCCTCTTTCGCCAGGACGTGAACCGTTGGTTCGAGTCATATCGGCGGACTGTGGTCTACTCGCAGCTAACGGAAGCGGTGCTATCGCGGGCCACCGAGGTCCTGGCCATCGCCCTCTTGATCGTGGGAGCACTATTCGCCCTCAGGGGCTGGATGTCAGTCGGAGGTGTGATTGCCTTCTTCTGGTACGCAGGTAATCTGTACGGGCCGATTCAAGCCCTAGTGGCGTGGAACAACTCGAAGCAACAGATAATCCCAGTGGGGAAACGGATCCTGAGTCTCCTCGCTTCCCAATCGGGGGAGGAACGCGCGGGACCCCCGTTGCCGGCATCGCCGGCGATCAGCTTTCACAGCGTTTCAGCAGGTTATGGCACGGTGCAGGTTTTGCACAACGTAAGTCTGGAGTTCGAGTCTGGGAAGATGAGCGCTGTAGTTGGGGAAAGCGGCTCAGGAAAGTCGACCCTCGTTTCCCTCCTTCTCGAGTTCAACCGGCCGACGCAAGGGGAGATCTTCATCAGCGGGCGGCCGCTTGAGGAGTATGGGACGCGTGAACTGCGTGAGGGGATTGCGTTTTCCTCGTCGGAGGCGTTTCTGTTCAACATGTCGATTCGAGACAACATCACCCTCGGCGGCGAATACACGGATGCAGAGATCATCGAGGCCGCGAAGACCGCCGGCATCCACGAGTTCGTCGCGGGCCTGCCGGAGGGGTACGGTACGCATGTCGGAGAGAGAGGGACCAAGCGCTCCGATGGTGAGAGGCAGCGGATT
>DSBZ01000193.1 GCA_011057175.1 Candidatus Acetothermia bacterium | reverse complement strand
CTGGAAGAGGCGGCCGCTGGCCGGTGCGAGGTGGAGCGGCGGGCGCGGCTGTTGGTCCAAGGGCGGCCCTCGGGGTCAGCCCTCAACGATATCGCCGTGGTCGGGCCGGACGCGGAGCGGTTCACCGCGCTCGAAGTGGAGGCGGAAGGGGAGGAGATCCTGGCCCTGGAGGGGGATGGGTTGATCGCGTCCACCCCCACCGGGAGCACGGCGTACGCCCTCGCGGCGGGGGGGCCGGTCCTCCACCCGTACCTGCCCGCGCTTCTCCTCGTCCCGCTCGCCCCCCACCGCCTCGGGATCCGCCCCCTCGTCGTGCCGGAGGGGACACGGGTCACGATCCGCGCCCGGCGGCCGGGGAGGGTGCTTCTCGATGGGGATCCGGTCTCGGATCTCGATTCGGGGGAAGCGATCACAGTGGGCGGCGCGCCGGCGCGGACTGCCCTCGTGCGCCTGGCGAGCACGGGGTCATTCTTCGGCCGTCTCAGGGACAAGCTCGGGTGGCCAGCATGAGAAAGGGGGAACGGTGAACGTGGAGGCATTGCTCGATGGCGTGTTGGGGAAGAAGGTCGCGGACGAGCTGGAGCTGGTCGCGATCCGTGGCCGGGAGGAGCTGACGAGGTTCACGGATTGCCAGATCCACCAGAACGTCGCCTCCGTGGACACGACGGTCCACATCCGGGCCTGGGTCGATGGGAAGGCGGGCGTGGTGACGACGAACGATCTCACCGCCGACGGCCTCGGGCGGGCGGCGCAGGGCGCGGCGCAGATCGCGCGTGCCCAGACCCGTCCCGCCGGCTATGCGCCGCCGGATCCGCGCCCGGTGGAAGAGGTCGGGGCGTGGGACGAGGCGACGTGGGAAGCGAGCCCCGCCGAGCGGGCCGCCCTCGTGGCCCGGGCGGTGAAAGGGGCGGCAGAGCTCGGGTTCAACGCCTCGGGGTCCCTCTCCACAGGAGGAGCGGAGATCTGGGTGCGCACCACGCGCGGGGTCGATGCCCGCCACCGCACGTCCGCGGTGCGGTTCGTGACCGTGATCCTCGGGAAGTCCGGCGGCTCGGGGTACGCCGAGTTCTCCGGCCCCCGGCTCTCCGAGTTCCGGCCCGAGGAGGCCGCGGCGAGGGCCCTGGCCAAGGCCAAGCTGTCGGAGGTCAGGAAGGCGCTCGAGCCCGGGGAGTACACGGTCGTCCTCGAGGAGCCCGCGGTGGCCACCTTGCTCGGGATGCTCTCCTTGATGGGGTTCTCCGCCCGCGCGCTCCTCGAGAAACGCAGCTTCCTCGACGGGAAGTTCGGGGAGAAGCTCGTCTCCGATCTCGTGACCGTGTACGACGACGGCCTCCATCCCAAGACGATGGTGATGCCGTTCGACTTCGAGGGGATGCCGAAGGAGCGCGTGTACTTCTTCCGGGCCGGCGTCGCGGAGGGGGTGGTGCACGATACGCGCACGGCGGCCCTCCTCAACGCGCACTCCACCGGCCACGCCCTCCCCCCGCCCGCGGCGGGATGGTCGCCGATGCCGACGCACGTGGTGATGGAGCCCGGCGCGGCCGCCGACGAGGAGCTCGTCTCCGGTGTCCCGCGAGGGCTCCTCGTCACGCGGTTCCATTACGCCCGCACGGTGGACCCGATGCGGGGGGTGATGACGATGATGACCCGCGATGGGACGTTCCTCATCGAGGAGGGCCGGGTGAAGGGGGCGGTGGAGGACATGCGGATCACGGAATCGGGACTGCGGGCCCTGTCCCTCATCGAGGCGGTCGGTCGCGAGCAGCGGCTGATCACCCACGGCGAGGGGTTCGGGGCGTACCTCGTGCCCAAGGTCCGCATCGCGAAGTTCGCGTTCACCGGGCGCACGGAGCGCATGTGATGGCCGCCCTCGACGAGCTGAAGGACTACGTCCGGGAGATCACGGAGATCTCCTTGGCGGCTGCCCTGGCGGCGTGGGACCAGCGGACGCACATGCCCCCCGGAGGGGCCGCGGCGCGGGCCAAGGTCGCGGGAAGGCTCGAACGGCTGGCGTTCGAGCGGCGGGTGTCCGATCGGATGGGGGAGCTCCTCGCCGCGGCCGAGCGGGAAGGGGCACCTGCGGAGGTCGACCGGGCCCTGATCCGGGTCTGGAAGCGTGACCACACGAGGCACCGCGCGATCCCGCCCGCCCTCTACCAGAAGTTCGTGGAGACGACGACCCGTGCGGAGAGCGTGTGGGAGAAGGCGAAGGCGGCCTCCGACTTCGCCCTGTTCCGGCCCCATTTGGCCGAGGTCGTGGACCTCGTGCGGGAGATCGCGAACCTCATCGGCTACAAGGAGAGCCCGTACGATGCGCTGGTCGAGGAGTACGAGCCGGGGCTGACGGCCTCCGCCCTGCGCCCGATCCTGGGCGAGCTGCGGCGGGAGCTCGTCGCGTTTCTGAAGGAGCTGGAACGTGGCACGCACCCCCGGGAGCTCCCCGGGGGGAAGTTCCCCCTCGACGCCCAGCGCGCGCTGTGCCGCCAGGCCCTCGGCTGGATCGGGTACGACTTCCAGGCGGGCCGGCTCGACGATGCGGTCCACCCGTTCACGATCGGCGTCGCCCCGGGCGACGTGCGGGTCACGAACCGCTACCGGGAGGAGGACCCGTTCTCGTCCCTGTTCGGGGCCCTCCACGAGGGGGGCCACGCCCTGTACGGGCAGGGGGTGGATCCGGCGCTGGCCTGGACCGGGCTCGCCGGGGGAGCCTCGTTCGGGATCCACGAGTCCCAGGCGCGGTTTTGGGAGAACCAGATCGGACGGAGCCGGCCGTTCTGGCAGTTCGCCCACCCCCACCTCGCCCAGCACTTCCCCACCCTCGCTTCCACCGACCCGGACGACGTGTGGCGGCACGTGAACCGGGTGCAGGCCTCCCTCATCCGCGTCGAGGCCGACGAGGTCACGTACAACCTTCACATCTGCCTCCGGTTCGAGCTCGAGGTGGACATGGTCGAGGGGCGGATCGCGGTGGACGACCTCCCCGCGCGGTGGAATCAGGCGATGGAGGACTACCTCGGCATCGCCCCGCCCGATGATGCTCACGGGGTCCTGCAGGACGTGCACTGGTCCGCGGGGATGATCGGGTACTTCCCCTCCTACACCCTGGGGAACCTGTACGCCGCCCAGATCACGGAGACGGCGGAGCGAGAGATCCCGCGGTTTTGGGACAAGGTAGAGGCGGGGCAGTTCTCCCCGATTCGCGAGTGGCTGCGGGAGGTCGTGCACCGCCACGGGCAGGTGTATCTGCCCGACGAGCTCGTGAGGCGGATCACCGGAGACGGCCTGTCTGCTGAGCCGTTCCTGAACTACGTGCGGGCGAAGTACGGCGAGGTGTGCCGCCTGTAGCGGGGACGTCTGCGTCAGGGGGGTTCACACCACCCCCCCAGGGGCATGATCGTCTTACCCGTTGTGCCGTAGGTAGGAGGAGGTGTCGTATGCGCACATCGCGTGTAGCGGTGTTCGTCGTAGCCTTGGCCCTGTCGGTGGTTCCGGCTCTTGCCCAGACCCAGACCCCGATCCCGGGGTCAGAGCTTTCGTTGGTCATCCGGAACGACACCTGCGCCGCTGGTGTTCAGCTCTCCCAAATCGTGTGGGTCCGTGGGGAGCAGATCATCGGCCTGTAGTTCCTCCAGGTTCCGGTGAGGATGGGCCACACGTACACGGTGGAGCCCGAGCTCTCGGCCACCCCGACGGCGGTCATCGTGCGGGGCACGGCGCAAGGCCAGGGGTTCGAGGTGACCGTTCCTGCAGGGCACACCGTGAAGTACGCCTGCGGGACGATGACGCGCACGGTGCCAGGACAGCCGCCGGGGCCAGGCGTCCCGGGTGACTCCCAACCCGAGTTCCCCGCGGGGATGCCGCGGCCTGCCCTCACGCTGGGGATGAACCCGAGCCAGCTCATCGCAACCCTGCAGGCGGCCGGGGCCCAAGGCGAGGTCCAGGGGTCCGAGAGCAAGCCCAAGCTGGGCGATGCCGATGACCCGATCCTGGTCGGCGCGTTCCCAACCGGGTTCGCGGTGCGGGCGCTGTGGGTGAGCACGACCGGATCCCTGCGCGTGGCCGTGGCCCACGACCGCCCGAGCGCGTTCATCTGGCTGTGGGTGGTGCCGGTGCCCAACTTCTGGAACACGGTGACGGCGTGGTCTCCCCTCACCGGGGCGCTGAGCGTCTCGGTGGACCGGGCCCAGCTCTACCAGCCGCTCACCCAGTGGGGGAACGCCCCGGTCCCGGGGACGCTGTTTTTCGTCCTCGTGATCAAGTGGGACCTCGGGCCGGCGATGCCGTTCGTCTTGTCGCTGTCGCAGTAGGCCTGCGGTTGAACCCGTGCGGGGCCTGCGCTCCCCTGAAGGGGGCCGGGCCCCGTTCTCTTTCGTACCGAACGCGGTCGGACCGACCGAGGGGGGGGCGGTCCACCGCTGAACGCGAGCGCAGAGGACACCCGGAAGAGCTGACCCTGCGTTCAGCCCGCCCCGCTCTTCTTGGCGGGTTGTGCAGTGCGCAGCTTGTGCGACGGCCGTTGTAGCGACGAGCCCGTTCACCACGAAGGGATCGGGCTTTATCGGGCCTCGGGCCCGTAGCCTCTGCCTCATTCGGGTCCTTGGTGGCCCTGGGGGGGAAGTGGGCACTACCGGCTGCAGGGGGCGATGGCGAGTGAAAGCCTGCGCTCCCGGAGCATGTAACGGGCATTACTGACATGCACCTCGGCGGCCAGGTACAAT
>DSBZ01000077.1 GCA_011057175.1 Candidatus Acetothermia bacterium | reverse complement strand
TATGGAACGCGAAAAGCGCCCCATACGCAGCCGAGGTGCAGCACGTGGTGGACGTGTGGGGGCAGGGAAACCTGCCCCCATCGGTTCCTGAGACGCAATGCCAGGCAGGAAGAGCGATCCAGGCCCTGGAGCGCGCGGAAGCGAATGTGACGAATGTCCTCTTGACTTCCACCTTGGCCAGTCCCACTCTGCGCTCAACTGCCCCTTGTAGGGCAGCGACGAGGAGGTGCAGCGCTGGCCATGGACAAGAAGGACAAGCCGAAGCCGCAGCCGGGTAAGCCCAAGTAGTTCGGGCTCATCATGGCGTATCTCGGATGGGCACCCGGCCGGTGAGGCGGGTGAGGCAAGGAGAACAGGGGGCGGGAAACCGCCCCCTTTGTTGGAAACGTCCCCTCCACGTTCCATCGTAGCGCCGGGGTTCACGCCCGACGGCCGTTCCCACCGCGTGACCTACGAGATCCGGAGCACGTCGAGCACGATCCGCACCACGAGGAGCACCCACCCCACCACGACGATGATCCAGATCACCTTGCGCGCGGCAGCGATGAGCCCGAACAGGAGGAGGACGAGGGTGGTCAGCCCGAGGTAGCCGAGCGGCTGAACGAGGTCGGAGCCGATCTCGCGCGCCTCGGGGAGGACGAGGTTGACGAGCCGGACAAGGCTTTCCCCGATCAGCTCCGCCGCCGACTGGACGAACAACAGGACCCGGTCCGCCACGTCCTGCCCCGCCTCCTGCGCGCACGCGCCCACCCCCACCGTCAATGCCAACGCCAGTCCCAACACAAGCCCTCGTGTCATGCCTGCCTCCTTCGCCCCTGCGGGCGGATCATCATAGGATAGCCGCCGGGAGGGGACAACTCGCCACCCAAGCGGCAACGAAAGGCGCCGCAGCCATGCTGCGACGCCCAGATCGCCCGGCCGGGGCTCCTTCCGTCAGTCCTCTCCGGCCTCCTCCACGGCATCCCCGACCTTGTCGAGGAGGTCCTCCAGCCGCTCCAGGGCGGACTCCAACTCCTCCTGAAGCTGGCTGAGCTCGGTCAGAAGCGGCTTCAGCTTGTCCACGAGTTCTTTCTTGGTCACGTAGGCCATCGCCACCTCCTTCTCGCGCCGATTGTACACACCTGGAGGCCGCCGCCGTCAACCCGACGACCCGTCACGGCGCTCCTCCTCGCGGGGAGTACCGAGCCGAAGCTCGTGTCCGCTGGCCCTTCCTACAGGGGAGCGATCCGACCGAGGACGAGGGGTCGCGGGGCGGGCCCCTGAGGGCCGATCGTGTAGGCGCCGGCGACGAGCTCCTGCGCCGCGGCGAGGCGATCGGGCCGGCCGACGTGGAGCCGGGCGAGGAGGTCCCCTTGCCGCACTTCGTCCCCCACCTTGGCCCGGAGCTCGACCCCCGCCGCGGGGTCCACGCGCTCCCCCTTCACCGCGCGGCCTGCCCCCAGGAGCCCGCACGCGACCCCGATCGGGTGGGCGCGCAACGCCTGTATGTACCCGGACGCGGGGGCGGAAACCTCGACCACCTGCTTCGCGTTGGGAAGTCGGTCGGGCTCTTCGATCGCCCCCACGTCGCCCCCTTGGGCGGCGACGAGCTCCCGGAACTTCCCCCACGCCTCCCCGGAGGCGATGAGCTCCGCGAGCCGCTTCCGTCCGGCTTCGGCGTCGGCCACGACGCCCACGAGGAGGAGGAGCTCCGCCCCCAGGGCGAGGACCACCTCCTGGAGGTCCCGAGGGCCCCCGCCCCGGAGGACCGCGATCGCCTGCTTCACCTCGAGCGCGTTCCCCGCCATCGTCCCCAGGGGCTCGTCCATCGCCGTGATGAGGGCGGAGAACCTCTTGCCGAGCTTGTTCCCCACGCGGACGAGGGTCTCGGCGAGCCGGCGGGCGTCCTCTTCGCGCCGCATGAACGCCCCGTCACCGCACTTCACGTCGAGGACGATCGCATCCGCCCCGCCGGCGAGCTTCTTGGAGAGGACGGAGGAGGCGATCAAGGGGAGGGAGGGCACGGTGGCCGTCACGTCGCGGAGTTCGTACAGCATCCGGTCGGCGGGGACGACGTCCGCGGTGTGGTCGGCGACCACGGCCCCGATCCGCTCCGCCTGGGCCCGGATCTCCGCAAGGGAAAGCTCGGTGCGGAGGCCAGGGATCGCCTCGAACTTGTCGATCGTCCCTCCCGTGTGCCCGAGGGCCCGGCCGGAGAGCTTGGCCACGACGAGCCCCGCCGCGGCGAGGAGGGGGACGAGGACGAGCGTCACCGTGTCCCCGACCCCGCCCGTGGAGTGCTTGTCCACCTTGACCCCCGGGACGGGGGAGAGGTCGATCCGCTCGCCGCTTTCAGCCATGGCCTGAGTGAGGGCGACGGTCTCGTCCTCGCTCATCCCCCGGAAGTAGATGGCCATGAGGAACGCCGCCATCTGGTAGTCAGGCACGCCGCCCCCCACGTACTGCCCCACGAGCCAGCGGATCTCCTCCGCGGAGAGCTCCCCCCCGTCCCGCTTCACCTCGATCAGATCCACGGCCCGCATCGTCTTCGGATCTTACTCCCGCTCCGCGCCGCCCGACACCAGCCCGGCGGCCCGCGCCCAGTGGGGGAACAGGGGATCGGCCAAGCCGTACTCCCCGTTCCGGCGCTCTGCCAGGCCCTCTCGCTGCAGGGCTTCTAGAGACCGCTGAACGTGCGATGCGCTCTTCAGCTCGAACCGCGCCACCGTGTCGGCCGCGAAGAGGGACGCACCCACGCCGAGCTCGGCCAGAGCGAGGAGGCACCGGCGCTGGTAGAGGGTCAGCCGCTCCCACAGGCGGCGGTAGTACGCGTCGTGCCACCCGACGACGGCGGAAAGGGCCTCCGTCAGGTCTTGTTGCGCGATGGGGATGCCGCGCCCCCGGCTCCGGGCCCACAGCTCGTGGGCGAGGGTCTGAATGAAGTACGGATGGTCGTCTACCCGCTGGCACAGCTCAGCCGCAAGGTCCGCGGGTAGATCCATCGCGCCCGCTCGGAACCCGTCGACGAGGAACGGGACGAACGCGTCCCGGGGGATCTTCTCGAGCCGCAACGGACGTCCCATACGGAAGAACGGGGACCGCTCCGCGGCGAAGAGCTGCTCCATCATCGCGGTTTGGCTACCCGCGAACACGTAGCTCACCTGGCTGTGCATCTGGAACGCGGCGCGCATCGCCCGCACCAGCCCGTCCCCTCCCAGCTCTCTCACCGTCGGGAACTCGTCGAGCGCCACCGCCAGCCGCACGCCGAGGTCCTCGGCGACCCGCTGGGGGAGATCGAGCGCTTCGGCCAGCGTCGCCGGCTCGGCCAGGCGCGGGCTATAGCCGAGCTCGACCTGCGCGCGTCCCGACGTATCGAGGACGAGGCGGGGCTGGAGGCGCGACAGGAACTCGCGCGCCCACCGCCGGACCCGGTCCGCGGACGACTCTGTCCCGTGGAGAACCGCCGAGATGAAGAGCTCCACGAAGCTCTGAAGGGATAGGGCGCGGGAGAGGTCGGCGTAGGCCCACGGCTCCTTCGGGGGGAGACGCCGGAACGCCTCGCGGATGAGCGAGGTCTTGCCGTAGCGCCGTGGGGAGTAGAGAAACACGTGCTCGCCGGCGCGAAATGCGCGGTGAAGCGCGGCGATCTCGTCCTCGCGATCTACGAACAGGTCGCCGATCACCACCCCGCTGTACCGGAACGGGTTGTCCATGGGGGCATTATACACGGCTGTATAACACACGGATGTATAACGCTACGATGTTGTGTGGAACACCTCTGGAGGGTTTCGTGCTCTCGAGTTGCGACTGGCGACTTGGAACCTGCGACTTTCGACTGCCCTTACGCGAGCTTGGCCCGCAGGCGGGCGGAGAGGTAGTCGATCGCCCACACGAGGATCACGATGAGGATCATCACCGTCCCCGCCTGGCGGTACTGCACGCCCCAGATGTAGTTGATGAGCCGCTGGCCGATCCCCCCTCCCCCCACGAGCCCGACCACGGTCGCCATGCGGATGTTGATGTCCCAACGGTAGAGGGTGAAGCTGATGTAGGGGTTCACGATTTGGGGGATGATCGCGTAGCGCAGGACGGAGAGGCGCCCCGCCCCGGTGGCGGTGATGGCCTCGACCGGGCCCTGATCGATCGCCTCGAGGCGTTCGGCATAGAGCTTCACGAGATCGGCGATGGAGTGCACCCACAGGGCGAGGACCCCCGCGAACGCGCTCCGCAGCGCGGTGACCCACACGAGGAAGATGATCGCCCAGATGATCGGCTCGATGGAGCGGATGATGCTCATCGCCCCCCGCAACACGGTGTACACCGACCGCCCAATCGGGCCCCGCATGAGGTTCCGCGCCGCGAAAAAGCTCAGCGGCACCGCCACGACCACGGCGAACAGGGTGGACAGGACCGCCATGAACACGGTGACGATCATGTCCCGCCCGGCATCGAGGAGAATCGAGGTATCGGGGGAGACAAGGGCTCGCCAGAAGTCCGCCGTCTCGCCCGCCTGCCGGAACAGGCGCACCAGCGCGGCCCAACTCACGGTGACCCCGACCGCCGCCGCGCAGGTCACGACGAGAAGCGCGGCCACGAACAGCCCAGCCGAGGTCCGGTACCAAGGGGCGGGAGCCCCCCCTTCCGTCCCCCGCGGCCGGAGCCCTAGTCCCGTCAGCCGCTCGTGAAGGGGCGGGTCGAACAGGAACCCCGCCCCAAGGAGGACGAGGACGTGCCAGAGGAGGAAGTAG
>DSBZ01000183.1 GCA_011057175.1 Candidatus Acetothermia bacterium | reverse complement strand
GTGGGGGATCGTGGAGGGAGGATGGGTGCGGGCGACTCGGGCCCCCGGAAGGGGACCGACGGGGAGGATGTACGACGTCGAGGACGTCAGGCTCCTCCCGCCCGCGCGGCCGACGAAGATCGTGTGCGTGGGCCGCAACTGGCGGGACCACATCCGGGAGATGGGCCATCCCGACGAGGCGCCCTCTGAGCCGGGCCTGTTCCTCAAGGCCCCGAACGCCCTCGCCCCGCCGGGGGCGGAGATCGCGTACCCGGAGTTCACCCGGCTCCTCCACTACGAAGGGGAGCTCGCCGTCGTCATCGGCCGGCGGATGAAGGCCGTGCCTCCGGAGATGGCTCTGGATCATGTCCTTGGCTACACGTGCGCCCTCGACCTCACCGCGCGCGACCGCCAACGAACGGACCTCCAGTGGGTGCGCGCGAAATCCGCCGACGGTTTCCTCCCGTTGGGGCCTTGGGTGGAGACGGATCTCGATCCCCAAGCCCTCTCCATCTCCACGCGCGTGAACGGGGAGCTTCGCCAGCTTGGCCACACCCGGGACATGATCTTCCCCGTGGCTGCACTCCTCTCCTACGTGAGCACGTTCATGACGTTGCTACCGGGGGATGTGGTGCTGACCGGGACCCCGTCTGGCGTGGGCGAGCTCCATCCCGGGGACGAAGTCGAGGTGGAGGTGGAGGGGATCGGCTCCCTCTCCGTGCGCATCGTGTGACGGAACCTGCTGGGTTGATGCGGCCCCCTGCCGCGTTTATGATCCGGTCCAGCACGAGGAGGAAGGGATGCAGAAGACGTACATGGCCAAGAAGGAAGACGCCGGAGTGACGTTTCGGCGTGTGTGGTACGTGGTGGATGCCACGGACCAGCCGCTCGGGCGGCTCGCCTCCAAGCTCGCGCTCCTCCTTCAAGGCAAGCACAAGCCCACGTACACCCCCTTCTTCGATGTCGGGGACTACGTGATCGTGATCAACGCTGATCGCGTGCGCCTGACGGGGAAAAAATGGGACCAGAAGATGCACTACCGCCATTCGGGGTACGTTGGGCACCTCACCGCGACCCCCTACCGCGAGGTGCAGCGCCGCCACCCGGAGATCCCGATCAAGCTCGCGGTGCGGCGGATGCTCCCGAAGAACGAGCTCGGGCGACGGATGCTCCGCAAGCTCAAGATCTACCCCGGGCCGGATCATCCCCATCAGGCCCAGGTGCCCGAGGCGTTGTCCCTGTAGCTTCCACGGGCCCGACGGCGAGGTGATCGAGGTCCCCTCGGCCCAGGACAAAGCTGGGGCGAGGGGTCCGCTTCTTTCCTCGGGTCGTCCCTTTCCCTTGGATAGCCTGTCCCTCCGGGACCATGAATCCGAATGGGGGGTGATCACAGTTACAGACGGAAATAGCGTTTGCGAGTAGACTTGCTGGGCTGGACAAGGTAAGGAGGTTGACGATGGTGAGGAAGATCAGCCTGTTGCTTCTGGTTTCCCTGGTGACGGCGTTGCCCTTGAGCGCGCAGGGCTACTTCGAAGTGAGCCAGGGAGAGATGAAGGCCGCTGTCCTCCCTCTCGCGGGGGCGAAGACGGCCCAGGACTTCTATGCGTACGACCCTACGCAGTCCCGCAGCGCAAACGAGCTCGCGGAGACGGGGAACCTCGTTCTATTCCTATACCGAGAGCCGACGACCCAGAACTTGTATCTCTTCTTCATCCTCAACAAGGCAGAGACCGGTGCGGGCGGGAATGTCCGGTTGACGCTGCGCGATTTCCCCCCCGGCGCGGGCTGGGTCGTCCAGGATGACGTGGGGAACTTCCTGAGGATCTTCCTTCCGGAGCTCGACGACGACTACATCCTCGTGGACGGCGAGTACCAAATCCTGTGGACGTGGGGCGCGGGCAGCACGGACGGAGGGGTGTTCGGGCCCCTCGGGGACGAGTTCAGGATCACCATCGTTCCTGGTGCGTTCACCGGGATCTCGGAGATCGTGTTCAAGTCCGGGGACGTCAACGCCCCGACCCGCCTTGAGCTGAACATTACGGAGCCGATCGTTATTCAGGGGATGAGGAACCAGCCGCCGGTGGCGAAGCTGGTGCTCACCCCCGCTGCCCCGCGGGCCCGCCAACAGGTGGCGTTCGATGCGTCGGGGAGCTACGATCCCGACGGTGAGATCGTCGAGTACCGTTGGGACTTCAACGGGGACGGGGTGGTGGACCTCGTGAGCACGGAGCCGGTGGTGCGGTACGCGTACCTCTCCGGTGGGTCCTACACCGTGCGCTTGACGCTCGTCGACAACACGGGAATGGAGACGTCCTACACGATGCCGCTGTTCGTTTCCCACCTCAGCGTGACCGCGACCCGTTCCATCTCCACCACCACCGCCCTACCTGGGTCCACGTTCCGCGTCCAGGTGAGGATCCACACGGACCAAGACCTGGCGGGGGCGGGTCTCGACGAGGATCCACCTGTGGGCTGGGAGATCACGCCGATCAACAACGGGGGGGCGGTCTTCAACCGGGCGGCGATGCAGTGGGTTTTCCTGGAGACGATCAAAGCAGGAAGCGAACGGGTCATCATCTACGATGTGACCGTCCCGCGGGTGGAGCTGCTTGCCTCGATCCGCCTCCCGCAGCAGTTCTGCATCACAGGTACGTTCCAGGCCAAGGTGCCCGAGTTCGAGATCGAAGTGCTGGGGGAGTCCTGCTTCCTCGTGAACGACTGCCTTTCCATCCTGGAGGCGGTGGCGCATCTCGTCCCGGCGACGATGCCCGGTGAAGAGGATCGGATCGATCTCCGGTTGTCGGAGATGATCACGATGGATCAGCTCGCGCGGGCCACGGAGCTCTGGCGCACGGACCGGCCGGTGGTGAAGGCCTGTGGGGAGCGGATCAGCCTCCACACCCTGAAACTCATCGCTGCCTACGCGCACTCCTGTACGGCGATCGACCAGCCGTTGCCGACGATGCCCGAGCCGAACCTTCGGGCGCAGCGGTGGATCATCACCCCCATCCCCTGCGAGGGCGTCGTGATCGGGTTCTATGACTCGGCGGGCAACGTCGTGGGCAACACGTTTACGGTCAAGGTGGAGATCACCACCGATCGCGACGTCTACGGCGTGGGCCTTGATGAGGACCTTCCCATCGGATGGCGGGTGACCCCGATCCAGAACGATGGCTTCGTCTACAAGCCAGGCCTGGACCAGTGGGCCTTCCCCGGCGCCCTCAAGGCGGGCCAGACGAAGACGATCATCTATCAGGTCGAGGTTCCGCCCACGGTGACCGTGGAGACGACCCCGCCCGATCCGTGCAAGGTCATCTCCACGGAGACGATCGTCGGCCGTGCTGACAGCGGCCACCCTTGTCTGGAGGTGGACGTCACGGGTCAGAGCTGGGTCGAGCTCACGGACTGCCTCAACGTGATCGTGGCCATCTCCCGGTGGGACGTGGTGCGCGACACGATCGACCTCTCGCTCTCCGACAAGATCACGTTCCCGCAGGTCCAGCGGGCGATCGCGTTCTGGCTCGAGGGGACGAAGGTGCCGCGGACCTGCTCCCCGGGGATCGTAGACTACGAGACGTTGAAGATGATCATCGCCCTGTGGCTCACGGGGACCCCGATCTGCGAGGCCCTGCCGGGGCGGGCGCCCGGGATCTGCGACTACTAGGGGCAGGGCAAGCTGGTCTTCCTCAGGATTGAAGGCGGCGGGGGCCGATGGCCCCCGCCTGTCACAACGAAGGAGGTAACGATGCGGCTGGTCACGACGACCGCATGTGTGGTGATGTTCGGGTTGCTGTCCCTCGCGGGCGGCCTCAGCCTGATCCCGTCGACCTCGATCCCGCTTCCAGGGGCGGAGATCACCCTCCAGGTGACGGGGGCGCCCGCTGGGGTCCAGTTCAAATGGGACTTCGATGGCGATGGCCGGCCCGATGCGACCACGGGCCAACCATGGGCGAGTTGGACCGTGCCCGCCGGGCCGTGGGAGGTCGCGGTGGACCTCGTGCAAGCCGGGCAACCTCTCGCGCGGGTCAGCACGCTGGTGGTGGCCGATGAGCGAGCAGGGGCCACCCGCGAGGTCCACTGGACTCCGAGTGGGGTGGAGGTGACGATCACCATCCTCGCGCGGACTCGGATCATGGCTCCGGGGTTGACGGTGGATGTCCCCCCGGGATGGGTGGTGACCTCGCTCGATCCGAGCACGATGAACGAACAGGGGCAGTTGGAGATCCTCCCTTCGTCCGCCATGGAACTGTACCCGGGGCAGGAGCTCACCGTGAGCTACGTCATGTATCCCCCTTCGTCGGGGGCGCGGGCGCGGTCGATGGCCTGGGTCACGGGGTACGTGGGTGTGGCGGGAAGAGTGGAGCGGGTTGCGATCCCCGTCGCCGGACCGGTGAGCTTCTAGGGGAGGGGCCGAGCGCGGTCCCACAGTTCGTCGAACAGGCCCCGCAACGGAAGCCCGAGCGCGGGGGCTCCCAGCACAGCGAGCCCCGCCTCTACGTTCTGGACGAGCGACGAGTAGGACCAGTTGGCGGAGCTGATGAGCACATCCTGGCCATCCACGATCAAACACTTGGCGTGGAGGGTGGTGCCGGGCGCGTCATATCGGACCTGCACTCCCCCGGTTGTCAAGTACGCTCCGGCAAGCTGGTTGCCCTGGGCGAGGTCTGGGAAGTCCTCTCCCCCCTCGAGGAGGACGTACACCGCCACCCCCCGGCTCGCGGCAGCGCGCAGCTCCTCCACGATCCGGTTGGACGGGCTGTCCCGGTAGGCCGGGTAGTAGCCCAGCCGGTAGATCAAGGCGCACACGGATTCTTGGGCCTGGCGGACGAGACGGGGGATGAGCTCGGCATGGAGCCCTCCCTGGGGGAAGTCGAGGAGGGGGACCACGGCCGGGC
>DSBZ01000036.1 GCA_011057175.1 Candidatus Acetothermia bacterium | reverse complement strand
GCAGAGAGCAGAGCTTGGGAAAGAACGGAGCACGGAGAAGCGGAACACGTTGCCGTGGGCGCTGGAACCGGAGCAAACTGTGACAGGGACGAGTCGTGAACAACCTTCACCGTTCCTGTCTCCGGATCACCGCGCCGCGGGGTACACTGTCCACTGAACCGGGGCAAGTCCACTGTCCTCTTCCTCCCCCTCCCGGCGGGTGCGCGCTACGAGCTCCGGAGATCCCCTCCGGCCTACGTTCCGCCGGATCGACCGCGCGGCGGAGCCCGACGAGATCGCGCGACGGGGTGGCTACGAGGGGGTCGTGGTCAACTGTCGTCCCATCCGGTCATTCGTCCTCGACCGAGAGGAGTTCGGGGAAGAGGTGTGCAGCGCCCTCAGAGGATGAGGCGGGCGAACCGGAGCCTCCCTGCGCGAAGGACTGCCCCGGGACGCACCGCGACCCGGTCCCGCGGCGAAGTGACCCTCTCCCCGTTCAGCTCCACCGCTCCTCCCTCCACGAGCCGCCGCGCCTCGGATCGCGAGCTGGCCACCTTCGCCGCCACGAGGAGGTCGACGATGTTCGCCCGCTGGGCGGAATCGAGGAGACCCCCCACCGCGACCTCGGGCATCTCCTCCGGCGGCCGCTCCTCCTCGAACACCCGCTCGAAGTGCTCCTGCCCCCGTCGGGCCTTGTCCTCCCCATGGAACCACGCCACCAGGGTCCACGCGAGGCGTTTCTTCGCTTCCTTCGGGTGCAGCGCGGCGACCTCCTCCCACGGGGTGTCGGTAAGGAGCTGGAAGTACTGGGGCATCAGCTCGTCGGGGACGGACATGATCTTCCCGAACTGTTCCTCCGGTTCCTCAGCCACCCCGATGTAGTTCCCCCGGGACTGGGACATGGCGAACGTCCCATCGGTCCCGATGAGGAGGGGCATCGTGAGGATGACCTGCGGCTCCTGGCCGTACGCTACCTGGATATCGCGCCCGATCAAGAGGTTGAACCGCTGATCCGAGCCCCCGAGCTCGACGTCGGCCCGCACCGCCACCGAATCGTAGGCCTGGGCCAGGGGGTAGAGGAACTCCATGATCGTGATCGGGCTCCCCTCCCGGAACCGGCGCTGGAAGTCCTCCCGCTCCAGCATCCGCGCCACCGTGTACCGCGCTGTGAGGCCGACCACCTGGGCCAGGGTCAGCCTTTCCAACCATTCGGAGTTGTACCGAACCTCGGTCCGGCGGGGATCGAGGATCCGGAACGCCTGCTCCCGGTAGGTGCACATGTTGCGCTCGATCTCCTCGGGGGACATCGGCTCCCGGGTCTTGGACTTCCCCGACGGATCGCCGATGCGGCGGGTGAAGTCCCCCACCACGAGGATCGCGGTGTGGCCGAGATCCTGGAACGTGCGTAACTTCCGCAGCACCACGGCGTGGCCGAGGGTGAGCTGGGGGGCGGAGGGGTCGATCCCAAGCTTCACCCGTAGCGGCCGCTCCTCGCGGAGGGATCGCTCGATCTTCTGGGCCAACTCCTCCCGCGGGAGCACCGTCTCCGCGTTCCGCTCGATCGCCGCTAGCTGCTGCTCCACCTCATTCGACAGCTCCATCTCTCAGACCACCACCGCCGACACTACCCGGTCCGTGGGCTCGACCTGGATCAGACGCACCCCCCGCGCGTAGCGGGAGAACGTGCTTACCTGGGATACGGGGAACCGGATCACCTTCCCCGCCGCCGTGGACAGGGCGACCTCATCTCCCTCTCCCACGAGGATCGCTGTGACGAGCGACCCGACGTGCTCATCGAGCTTGATCCCGATCACTCCCCGTCCGCCGCGGCTTTGGGTGGGAAGATCCGGAAGCTCCACGCGTTTGCCCTGCCCGCCCTCGGTCACGAAGAGAAGCCGCTTGTCCATCTCGCCGGGGGGGAGCCAGACCATCCCCACCACCTGGTCCCCCGAAGCGAGGCGGATCCCGATCACCCCCTTCGACGGCCGCCGCGTGATGCGCACCTGGTCCTCCGGGAAGCGGATCACGTGCCCGCCCGCGGTGGCGAGGACCATCTCCCCGCCCCCGTAGGTGATCGCCACGTCCACCAGCCGGTCCTCGTCGGGGATCGAGTGGGCGAGGATCCCCTTCGTGTGTGCGTTAGCGTAGTCAGAAAGGGCGTTGCGGTTCACGATCCCCTGACGGGTGGCGAGGAGGGCGTACCCCCCCTCGTAGCCGTCCACGGGAAGGACGGCACGGATCTCCTCGTTCAGGCCCATCTCCAGGAACTGGCGCAGGTTCTTCCCCACCGAGTCCCGATCTCCGGGCTCGAGGCGCCCCAACGGGAGCTTGAACACGCGGCCGCGGTCGGTGAACACGAGGAGGTCCTGGCGCGTGTGGGCAGCGACCATCGTCCGCAGGTAGTCCCCCTCCTTGGGCCGGATCCCGATCACGCCCTTTCCGCCCCGTCCCTGGGCCCGGTACGCCTCGCAGCCCGTCGTGTTCACGTACCCCTTGCCCGTCACGCACAGGATCACATCGAGGCGGGGGGCATCGAGGGCGGCGAGCTCGATCGCCTCCGATGACTCGACGATCGTCGTCCGCCGCGGATCCCCGTACTGGCTCGCGATCGCCTGCAGCTCCTCGCGGATGATGTGGTCGAGCCGTCGCGGATCAGCGAGGATGGCCTCGTACTCCCCGATGTTCATTGCGAGCTCGCGCAGCTCCTCGTCGACCTTGCGGCGCTCGAGCCTCGTGAGCTGAGAAAAGCGCATCTTGAGCACGCCATCCGCCTGCTTGGGGGAAAGCCCGATCTCTGCGGCGAGGAGCGCTTCCGCCTCGGTCGGCTCGGACGCGCTGCGGATGATAGCGAGCACTTGGTCCAGGTTCTCCAGGGCGAGCTTGAGTCCCTCGAGGAGGTGAGCCCGCTCGCGGGCAACCCGGAGGCGGTACTCGGTCCGCCGGCGCACCGTGGCCCGTCGGAAGGAGAGGAACGCCGTCAGGATCTCGGGGAGGGAGAGCGTACGCGGGTTCCCGTCCTGGATGACGAGGAAGTGGCAGGCGAACGTGCGCTCGAGCGGGGTCAGCTTGAGGAGGCGCGGCAGGATCCGATGTCCATCCACCCCCCGCTTGAGCTCGACCACGACCCGTAACCCCTCCCGATCCGACTCGTCGCGGAGATCGGCGATGCCCTCGATGTCCCCGTCCTTGGCTTTGGCGGCGATGCTCTCCAGGATGGTGGATTTCCGCACCTGGTACGGGATCTCCGTGATCAGAATCCGTTCGTCCTCCACGAACGCCCGAGCGCGAATGGTGAGCTTCCCTTCACCAGTCTCGTACGCGGCGCGGATCCCCTCCCGGCCGACGATGATCCCCCCCGTGGGGAAGTCCGGCCCAGGGAGGAGGGGGAGGAGCTCATCCACCGTGGCCTCAGGATGGTCGAGGACGTACAGCGTGGCCGCGACCAGTTCCCCGAGGTTATGAGGTGGGATTTGAGTTGTCATCCCGACCGAGATCCCCCACGCCCCGTTGGCGAGGAGGTGCGGGAACCGCGCCGGGAGGACCTCCGGCTCGTCAAGGGAGCCGTCGAAGTTGGGGATGAAATCCACCGTTTCCTCATCGAGTTCGTCGAGGAACTCGCGGGCGATGGGAGCCAGCCGCGCCTCCGTATAGCGCATCGCTGCCGGCTCGTCCCCATCCACCGAGCCGAAGTTCCCCTGCCCGTCCACGAGCGGGTAGCGGGTGGAGAAATCCTGGGCCAGGCCGACCATCGCCTCGTAGACGGCCATGTCCCCATGGGGATGGAACTTACCCATTACCTCGCCGACGATGCGCGCCGATTTGCGGGGGGCCTTGCCCGGCAACAATCCCAACTCCCGGAAACCGTAAAGGATCCTGCGCTGGACGGGCTTCAGCCCGTCGCGGACGTCGGGGACGGCGCGGGCGCGGATCACGGAGACGGCGTAGTCGATGTACGACTGCTCCATCTCGTCTTCAATGAACGCGGTCTCGATCCGTTCAGGCATGGGAGCCCTAGATCTTACGTCCGGGAAAGGCTAATCACAACCCGCGCCCTGGTTGGACGTCGACTCCAACCATGATACGCTTGGCCCACCATGAAGCGGGCAGGTGTGGCCGTGCTCCTGGTGGGGGTGGGACTGGGGCTGTTCGCGTTCATCCTCGCGCTCGTGGGCCCGGATGCGGTGTGGAAGCAAATTCAGGCCCTCGGCCTGTGGGGGTTCCTGGCCATGGTCGGGAACGACATCACGGCGACCCTGTTTTGGGTGACCAGCTGGGGAGTGCTCCTCTATGCATTCGGGGCGCGCCTCCGTCCGCGGGACGTTGCGGGGATCGGCATCGCCGGGTTCGCCATCTCCTACATCACCCCCATCGCCTACCTGGGCGGGGAACCGGTGCGGGCGTGGCTCGCCTCGCGGAAGACGGGAGCATCTTTGCCCACGGTGTTTGCCACCCTGTTCGTGGATCGGCTGCTGGCCGGCCTGAGCCTGGTCCTGTTCGCCGTCCTCGGGGGAGCGTTCATTCTCACGGGGACGTTGCTCTCCCCGAGGGCCAAGGTCCAGGTCGGGGCCGGCCTGGCGGTGGTCACGGCCGCGGTGCTGATCGGAGTTCTGAGCTTCGCGCGCAACTACCACTGGCTGTCCCGGATCGTGATCGCGCTGGGGCGGCTCCGCCGGTCGTGGCAATGGCCCGCGGCGTGGGGGGAGAAGGTCCACGCGATGGAGGACGAGATGTACGCCGCGTTCACCCGCTATCTTCCCGCCACCGTCCTCGCGTTCGCCCTCGAGCTGGGGAGCTTCTTCTGCACCTACCTCCGACCGCAGCTGTTTTTCTATTTCACGGAGGGGCGCCTGTTCACGCTTTCCGACCTCGCCGTGTACTTCAACCTGAACGCGATCCTCACCACCCTCCTCTGGCTCACCCCCGCCGGGATGGGCACCGCCGAGGG
>DSBZ01000006.1 GCA_011057175.1 Candidatus Acetothermia bacterium | reverse complement strand
GGGATCCTCGGGATCCACCTCGAAGGCCCGTTCCTGAGCCCGGAGAAGGCGGGTGCGCTCGACCCCCAGTGGTTCCTCCCGCCGAGCCGCGACGCGTTCCGGAAGCTCGTCGCGGGGTTTGAGGGGCAGATCAAGGTCGTCACGTTTGCCCCCGAGCTCCCTGGGGCAGTCGATCTCATCGGCGACATCCGCGCGATTGGGGCGGTGCCCGCGATCGGCCACACCACGGCCACGTACGAGCAAGCGTCTGCCGCCCTCGCGCGCGGGGCATTCCACGTCACCCACCTCGCGAACGCGATGAGCGGCCTCCACCACCGGGGTCCAGGCTGCGTCGGAGCAGCGCTCCTCTCGGGTGCATCGCTCGAACTGATCTGCGATGGGATCCACGTCCATCCCGCGTTCGTCCGCCTCGCGGTGGAGTCCCTTCGTGGGCGAGGGGAGCTTCACCGGCTGTGCCTCGTCACCGACGCCACCGCCGCCGCGGGGTTGCCTGACGGGTGCTACCGCTTGGGGGACCGCGACATCCGCCTGCAGCGCAGCGAGGTGCGCCTGGCCGACGGGACCCTCGCCGGCTCGGCCCTGACGCTGGACCAGGCCCTGCGGAACGTGGTCCGGTTCGCGAGCCTAACCCTGGAGGAGGCCCTGACCCTCGTCACCGCGAACCCCGCCCCGGTCCTTGGGCGGGAAGGCGAGCTCGGGATTCTTGCCGTGGGCGCCAGGGCCGACCTCGTACTCCTCGAAACAGACCTGACCGTCTGGACAACGATCCGCGACAGCAAGATCGCCTTCCACCGGGACTAGACAAGCACACCCCTTTGGGCCCTGGCGAGCCTGGGTCCAGGCCGATGTCTCCGTAACCCGCGTTCCGCGGTAGCCCTGCGCTTGAGGACCTAACCCCCCTGCTTGACGAAAGGACGAAGGGATCGCGGGAAAACACGTCAGGCCACTCCGTGGTAGAATCCGAATGAGAAAGCGATTAAGAAGTGGATCCCGTTCAGGGGTTTGGGTGATCTGCAGCTCCCGGGAGGCGGTCACGTCCCGTCAGGTGGTGTAGACTGGGTTCCTCGTCGGTAGTGACGAGCTAGACGGCGATCACCTCCCTCGGGACGCCGAGGGCGGGGACTTCGGGCTCCTGCGGGGGGTCTCCCGTCAAGCGCCCATCGACTACCTTGGGGTACTTCCCCTCGAGGCTTCGGCCAGGAGCTCGGACAAAGCTTGCCTGAATCCCGGAGAGTCCCCGCAGGAACGACACCCAGAACCCGTAGCTCTTCGCAGCCCCCACGTCGAACCCCAGGACCTCCTTGAGGGCGTCCACCTCCGTGTCGTCATCTACACCATGTCCTGGGACTCTACCCCGCCCCGCCAGTTGGCCCGTGATCTGTGATGCGTGATGTGCTAAAGGCGAAGCTGCCAGGTGAAGCCGATCTTCCCGCCGCCCCCCACGGGGAGCTCGAGCCTCGCCCCAACCCTCGCTCCAGGGGCCAGCTCGGCCTCGGCTCTGAGCTCCACCTCGCCGAGGCCGAACGGTCCGTCATCCCCGAAGTAGAACGTGACCGCTGCCTCACCGTCTCCGCAGCAACCGGGCACCTTCCAGATCAGCTCCATGAGCTCCCAGTACGGGTCTTTCACGAGGTCGATCTTGTCCTCGGCAAGCCCGGTGAGGCTTCGGAACCTGAAGTCCCCCACCTTCCCGTGGAACCCGAACCCGTAGAGACTGATCCCGCGCAGGGTCGAGGTGGCCGGGTCCCAATCGAGGCCGAGCAACAGAGCCACCCCAGCCGGCCCCTGGTACACCAAGCTGGGGAAAAGGCTAGCCCGCTTCTCCTCAATCCGAAACCGCAGGCTGACCCAGAAGGAGATCCCACAATCGAGCTTTCCCGGAAGGGGGAAGCTCACCCCGGCCTCCTCGAACCCGGCCTTGGTAAACCTCACCCATCCTCGGATCCGGGACAGACAACACGACAAGGGAATGGAAAACCGAGCCTCGCCGAACGAAAACGACGGGGTGAACGTGGCATCCTTGACCTCGTCCAACTGCCGCTTGAGGTTGAACCTGAGCCGCACCCGCTCGACCAGTGAGCCCGGCGGACTCCTGAGAGAAAGCCCCCACCCGAACCCCTTTTCCTCCAACCTCGCTACCCCACGGAACTCAACCCCCTCCCAGGAGAGGATCCTCCAGCAGAGCTTGGCTCCCTTGAACGCCAGGGCCTGAGGGTTGAACTCGACGGAGGGGGTAACCGCGGACCCCTTAAGCCTGCCTGAGCCAGAGAGGAGGAGCTTCGTCCACGCCCCATCGGCGAACGAGCTCGCCGTGGTCCACTTCCAGGGGCCGAGATCCCACGCCAAAGACAAGTCCGATGCCCACTTTACCGCCGCAGTGGCCAGGTCCCAGGAGAGCTTCCCGTCCCAGGTGAGGGAGGGCGGGGCGGCCAAGGCCACCCCACCCACCGCCAGCACCACGAGCGCCCGCCTCACGGCCCACCTTCCGGCGGAACGGCCGTGGGACAGACCTCGCAGAGGATCCTGACGTACACCCAGCCCGTGGCGCTCGCCCCGCAGGGGTCCGTCACGGTGAAGCTGAACCTGGCCACCGTCCCCGGCGGGATCTGCCATCCCTCACAGCCAAAGGTGCCGTAGCAGATATTATTCCCCTCCACCCAGGTCGTCCCGCACGGCGAGGGATCGGAGACCGTGATCGTCAAAGGATCGCCGTCCGGATCGTAGGCGGGAACCGGAACGCACGCGATCCCATCCGGCGCATCCACAGAAACGCTCCACGCCACCGGCGGGTTGTTCTCGTTCACCACCGTCACGGTGAACGAGCAAGTGCGCGTGGTTTCGTTCCCGCACTGGTCGCAGGCAGTGCAGGTGATGGTCACCGGGGTCGTGCCCACCGGGAACCACCCGCCTGCGGGGCTGCAGCTCACCTGCGGGGCAGGATCGCAGTTATCGGTCGCGCTCATCGGGAAGTCCACCCAAACCTGCGGATAGGGATCGATGCACTCGTGGATGTACCGGGTGATGTTCCCCGGGCAGTGGATGACCGGCGGGGTCTGGTCCAACGTGTAGGTAATCCGTTGCATCTCCTGGGCGGTGTTCCCGCAGGCGTCCTGGGCCGTCCACGTCCGCACGATGGTCACCCGGCAACCCTCCTGCGAGATCTGGTCTGTATAGGTGACCACGGGGTTGGGATCACAGTTGTCCTGGGCCTCGGCCCGGCCGGTGACGTCGGGGCTCGTAGCCGGCGGGTTGCACCCAAGCTCCACGTCCCCAGGGACGTGGGTGAACACCGGCGGAGTCGTGTCCACCACCCTGATCACCTGAACCCCGCTCGCGGCGTTCCCACAGGCATCGGTGGCGGTCCAGGTCCGGCGGATCACCTTGGCCTGCGCACAAGCTCCCGGGATCACCTCGTCCGCATAAGAGATCGGCTCTTCCGGAAATCGTGTGGGCAGGTGAGCGTGTTGCGGTAAGCTCTTGGGCCTGAGAGGAGGCGAGAGCGATGCGTGACGTCGAGCTGTACGAAGCGATCCTCGGACTGACCCCGCCGTGGAAGGTGGCGCACGTGGAGCTGAACGTGGCGGCCAAGGAAGTGACGATCCGGGTTGACGCCGGACCGAGTCCGTTTCCCTGTCCGGAGTGTGGGGCGGTGGTCGGGGGCTACGACAGCAAGTTCCGTCGGTGGCGGCATCTGGACACCTGCCAATTCGTGACGTGGATCGAGGCGGAGGTCCCGCGGGTGGAGTGTCCCCTGCACGGGGTGAAGCAGGTACGGGTGCCGTGGGCCGAGCCAGGCAGCCAGTTCACCGCGCTGTTCGAGCGGGTGGCGATCGACCTTCTACGGGAGTGCTCGGTAGCTGGGGCTGCCGATCTCCTGCGGATCAGCTGGGACGAGGCGTGGGGGATCAAGAAGCGGGCGGTGAGGCGAGGTCTGGCGCGGCGCGCGGTGGGCGAAGTGAAGCATGTGGGAGTGGACGAGAAGGCCGTGGCCAAGGGGCACACGTACCTGACGGTCGTGGCCGACCTGGACCGTGGCCAGGTCCTGTACCTGGCGGAGGGGCGCAACGGGGCGAGCTTGGACGGGTTCTGGGAAGGGCTTGGCCCGGCAGGGCGAAGGGGGATCGAGGCGATCGCCATGGACATGTGGGAGCCGTACATCCAGTCTACGCGTCGGCACGTCCCTGGGGCCGAGGAGAAGATCGTGTTCGACAAGTTCCACATCGTGAAGCACCTTCACGAGGCAGTGGACAGGGTGCGCCGGGTCGAGCAGCGGGCGCTCAAGGGAGTGGCCGACGACCGACTCGCGGGTACGAAGTACCTGTGGTTGATGCGCCCCGGGAGCATGAGTCCTGCGCAGCGGGCACGGTTGCAGACGCTGGTGGCAAGCGACCTGCGGGTAGCGCGGGCATGGTCCCTGAAGGAACGATTCCGCCAGTTCTGGGAGTACAGCTACGTGGGGGCAGCGGCGCGGTTCTTCCAGCGATGGTTCTGGCGGGCAACCCACAGTCGGCTGAGGCCGATGGCCAAGGTGGCGTGGTTGATCCGGCGCCACCTTCCGAACGTGCTCACCTACCTACGACACCGGATCACCAACGCAGGGCTGGAGGCGGTGAACGCCACGATCCAATGGGTGAAGAAGACCGCCCGCGGGTTCCGGAACATAGACCACTTCACGATAGCCATCTTCTTCCACTGCGGAGGGCTCGATCTCTACCCACACGAAAGCCGGTAGAGCCAAGAGATCTGAGGGGCCGGATCGCAGTTGTCTTCGGCCTCGGCCCAGCCGGTGTGATCGGGATCGGTGGGCTGGTCACATTCCACCACTAAGTCCGGCGGCACTACAAGCTTTGGTGGGGTGGTGTCCACGACGGTGATCGTCTGAACGCCGCTTGCGCTGTTCCCACAGGCATCGGTGGCTGTCCAAGTGCGGATGATGGTCTTAGCGTGCGGACACGGCCCGGGCTCCACCGAGTCGGTGTAGGTGATCGTGGGGTTGGGGTCGCAGT
>DSBZ01000131.1 GCA_011057175.1 Candidatus Acetothermia bacterium | reverse complement strand
TGTTGGGCTCGCTCGCCCTGGCCGGGATCCCGCCCCTCAACGGGTTCGCCTCCAAGCTCATGATCTACCAGTCGAGCTTCGCCCTCTCCCCGATCCTGTCCGCGCTCGCGATCCTGGCCTCGATCCTCCTCCTGGCTGTGTTCGTGCGCGCGTTCCAGGGGGCATTCCTCGGGCCGAGTCTAGGGAAGGCCGACCCCGTCCCGGTCCCGATGCTCGTGGCGATGGGCGTCCTCGCCGTGGGGGTTCTCGCCCTGGGCCTGTTCCCCGAGCCCGTCGTCCGGCACCTCGTCGCGCCGGCGGCGGACGCCTTGTGGAAGGGCCGCGACCTCTACCTCCAGGCGGTGTTTGGGCGATGACCCTCCTCACCGGGCACGGCTTCTGGAGTCCGCTCCCCTGGCTCGCGGCGGCAGCGGGGGTGGTCCTCCTCTCCTTCCTCGTCTGGTCCCGCGGCCGGAAGGGCTACCACCGCGATACCGAGCAGGTCCTCCCCTTCCTGTCCGGGGAGAGGAGGGACGGGGCCCGCGTGGGGGGGCAGCACCTCTACTGGGGGTTCGTGGAGGGCTTGCGGCCGTACATGGAGCGGCTGCGCGCGTTCCACACCGGGTTCATCGGCGACTACGTGGCATGGCTGATCGTGATGCTGGCGATCGCGTTCCTGATCGCCCTCCTGGGGGGCTGAGATGGGCCTGTCGTCGTTCAAGCGGGCGCTGTGGGTGTTCCACATCGCGACGGGATCGTGCAACGGCTGCGACATCGAGATCGTGGCCGCCCTCACCCCGCGCTACGACGTGGAGCGGTTCGGGATCAAGCTCGTCGGCACCCCGCGCCACGCCGACGCCCTCCTTGTCACGGGCCCGGTGACGCGGCCGATGGCCGAGCGCCTCAAGCGGGTCTACGAGCAGACCCCTGATCCCAAGGCCGTGGTCGTGGTCGGCGGGTGCGGGTCGACCTCGGGCGTGTTCTACGAGAGCTACAACGTGGTCGGCCCGGTGGACGAGATCGTCCCTGTGGACGTCTACGTCCCGGGGTGCCCACCGCGGCCGGAGGCGATCATCCACGGTGTCGTGACCGCGGTGGCGAAGCTCGAGGAGCTCGCGGGGGAGAAGCGATGACGGCCGATCAGGTCAAGAAGGCGCTCGTGTCCGCCGTGCCGGGCCTCCAAGCGGAGCTCCGGCCCCGGCCGGTGGGGGTGCGGACGCGGGTCGAGGTCCCCGAGCTGTGGGTCGACGTGTCCCGCGAAGGGCTCGTCCCTGTGGTGGCGGCGCTCAAGGCTGCAGGCCCCCTGCACATCTCGATCATCTCCGGCCGGGACAAGGGAGAGGAGATCGAGCTCCTCTACCACTTCGCCGTCGGGTACGGGACCCCGGGGGGCGAGGTCATGGTCACCCTGCGGGTGGGCGTCCCCGCCTCCGACCCCACCGTCCCCTCGATCTGCGGGATCCTCCCCGGCGCGGAGACAACCGAACGGGAGAAGATCGAGTTCCTCGGGATCCACTTCACTGGGATCCCGTCCACGGCCCACGTCTTCCTCCCCGACGGGTTCACTGGCCATCCGTGGCGGAAGGACGATCCCGAGACGGCCCGCCACGTGAAGCGGATGGTGGAATGGGAGGGGAAGGATGCCTGAGACCCAGAACGTGTACGAGATTCCGATCGGCCCGATCCATCCCGCCCTCAAGGAGCCGGTCCGGTTCACGTTCCAAGTCGAGGGGGAGCGGATCCGGGCCGTGGACGTTCGCGCCGGGTTCGCCCACCGCGGGATCGAGTTCATGGGGATGCGCCGGAACCTGATCCAGACCCTGTACCTCTCCGAGCGGATCTGCGGGATCTGCTCGATCTCCCACCCCATTGCGATCACCCTCGCCGTGGAGCGGGCGGCGGGGATCGAGGTCCCGCCCCGCGCCCAGTACCTGCGCGTGATCTTCTCCGAACTGGAGCGGATCCATTCCCACCTCCTCTGGGCCGGGGTCGCGGCCCACGAGCTCGGGTTCGACACGCTGCTCCACCTCACGTGGAAGGTGCGGGAGCAGGTCCTGGACATCCTGGAGGAGCTCTCGGGGAACCGGATCGACTACGCGATCCCCATCTACGGCGGGGTGCGGCGGGACATCTCCCCGGAGCAGATCCCGAAGGTTGAGGCGATGATCCGCTACTACCGGGGGCTCCTCGAGGAGCTCGTCGACGCGTTCCTCCGCGACCCGTCGGTGGCGGCGCGGACGCGGGACGTGGGCGTCCTCACCCCCGAGGAGGCCGACCTCTTGTGCGCGGTCGGGCCCACCGCCCGGGCGTCGGGATTGAGCAAGGACGTGCGCCAGGACCGGCCGTACCTCGTGTACGGGGAGCTCGGGGTCAAGGCGATCACCCCCCGGGACTGGGGCCTCGAGCCCAGGGGCGACGTGTACGACAAGGCCGTGGTGCGGCTGCTCGAGGTCGGCCAGTCCCTCGACCTGATCGAGACGTGCCTGTACGAGATGCCCGAGGGGGAGATCACCTCGTTCCCCAAGATCCCTGCGCTCCTCGCCCACCTCAAGAAGGCCGAGGGCGAGGGCTTGGGCTGGCACGAGGCCCCCCGGGGCGAGGTCATCCACTACATCCGCCTCGAGGCCGGGGTCGAGGAGCCGGTCGCCTGGAAGGTGAAGGCGCCGACGTACTCGAACCTCATGAGCTGGGTCCCGATGTTCGCGGACCAGGAGATCGCCGACATCCCCATCATCGCCGCCTCGATCGACCCCTGCATCTGCTGCATGGACCGCGTGCACATGGTGCGCGATGGCTCCCCGGCGACGCTCCTCAAGGAGGACCTCCTCCGCCTGTCGCGGGAGAAGACGGAGCGCCTTACCGGTCACCCGTCCCCCGTCACCCGTCACGGAGGTGGGCTGTGACCGGTCTCCACCTCCTGTGGCAGGCGGCGGCGGTGCTCGTCGGGGGCGGGCTCCTCGGGCTCGTCTACAAGGGGTTCGACCGCAAGCTCGCCGCCAGGATGCAGGCGCGGATCGGCCCCCCCTTGCGGCAGCCGTTCCTCGACGTGGGGAAGCTCCTCGTGAAGGAGAGCGTGGTCCCGCGCGATGCTGTGGGATGGTTGTTCAAGGCGATGCCGTTCTTGGCCGTGGTGGCCTCGTTCACGGTCCTCCTCTATCTCCCCTGGGGGCCGTTCCCCGCGGTGCTCGGGCGCTACGGGGACGCGATCCTCGTCCTCTACCTCCTCGCCGTACCCGCCCTCGCGATGGCCCTCGGCGGGTTCGCGTCCGGATCCCCGCTCGCCACGGTGGGAGCTCAACGAGAGATCGTCATGTTGATGTCCTACGAGTTCCCGCTTGCGGTGGCCGTGGTCGGCGTGGCGTGGCGGCTGGCGACCCTGGGCGGGAGCCCCGCGTTCTCGCTTGCGGCGATCGCCGCCTCTCCCCTGTGGGGGCAGGTGGGGCCGCTCGGGGTGATCGGCCTGGCGATCCTCGCCGCGTGTCTTCTCATCGTGACCCCGGCCGAGCTCTCCAAGATCCCGTTCGACATCCCCGAGGCGGAGACGGAGATCGCCGGGGGCTTGATGGTCGAGTACTCCGGGACGTACCTCGCCCTCTTCTACCTCGCCGACGCGGCGAAGACGATCGCCATGGCCGCCCTCGTCGTGACCCTGTTTGTCCCGTACGGGATCGCTGGTCTCCTCGGCCTCTCCGGGGCGGGGGCCCAGGCGGTGGACCTCGCCTTCCACTTGCTCAAGATCTTTGTCGTGATGTTCGCCGCCGTGACCACGGTGCGCGTGGCGATGGCCCGGCTCAAGATCGACCAGGTGGCGCGCGGGTTCTGGCTCCAGATCACCGCCGTGGCCGTGGCGGGGCTCGTGCTCCTTGTGCTCGACCGGATGGTGGCCGGATGATCCTCAAGACCCTGTTCTCCCAGCTCCTCACCAAGCCGGCCACGAACCGGTTCCCGGCCAAGTACATGCCCAAGTCCGTGCTCGGGTTCCTCTCCCGGGTGAAGGAGGGGAAGGCGACGATCGTCCCGCCCGTCCCGGTGCCGCCCCGGTTCCGGGGGAAGATCGCCTACAGTCGGGAGAAGTGCATCGGGTGCCAGCTCTGCATCCGGGTCTGTCCGGCGAAGGTGATCGAGTTCCTGCCCGAGGCCAAGAAGATCCGGATGCACGTCGCGCGGTGCACGTTCTGCGCCCAGTGCGTGGACGCCTGCCCAGTGGACGCCCTCGCCGAGAGCGGGGGCTTCCTCCTCTCCGACACCGACCGCAGCTCCGCCGCGCTCACCGTCCAGTAACCGAACCAAGGGGGGACTCCGTCAGTAGCAGGTGCTCGGGTTACGGAAACGAGGACTTCCAGTTCAGCAGGTCTCTAGCGTGTCCAGTAGCGGAATGCTGTTGACACTTCAGACCTCCTTGGCGGACCCGACCGGTCCCCAGAACACCTCCGCCGGGGTACGTCCCTGGGTCCGGTACCCCTGATGCGGTCGCTCCTCGTTGTAGAACCTCAGGAACCCATCGAGCGACTTCTGCAACTGGCGTGCGCTCGTGAAGTACCTCCGCCGGAACGCGACCCGCCAGGGGGTCACGTCCCGACAAGTGGTGTAGATTGGGTTCCTCGTCGGAAGTGACGAGCTAGACGGCGATCACCTCCTTCGGGACCCCGAGGGCGGGGACTTCGGGCTCCTGCGGGGGAGCTCCCGTCAAGCGCCCATCGACTGCCTTGGGGTACTTCCCCTCGAGACTCCCGCCAGGACCTCGGACAAAGCTTGCCTGAATCCCGGAGAGTCCCCGTAGGAACGACACCCAGAACCCGTAGCTCTCCGCAGCCCCCACGTTGAACCCCAGGACCTCCCGCTCTCCGGTCTGGGTCACCCCCACTGCGACCACCGTCGTGTTCGCCACCCAAGGAGGACCAGGCCCTCCTTGCGTGTCGTCCCGGTACTTGCGCAGAAGATCCCCAACTCCGATCCTCACATCGGCCATCGGTTGGGTTCCTCCTTCTACACTGAGATAGCTCCAAAGGAACCCTCCGGTGGCCTCTCCGTCA
>DSBZ01000025.1 GCA_011057175.1 Candidatus Acetothermia bacterium | reverse complement strand
GGAGGGGACGCTACCCCCAGGGGAGCTCGCCGACCCCGAGGGCCGGTTCGCCTACGTGATGGGCGTGCGCGTCCACTTCAAGGTGGGCGGGGAAAGGGACCCCGGGTTCGTCCTCCTCCACGGGTTCGGGGCGAGCACGTTCTCCTGGCGGGAGGTCCTCGTCCCGCCCGGAAACGGACCCGGGGCAACGCTCCACTCCCGGGCGTTCCTCGTCGGGGGGCTGGCCGAGGCGAGGAGGCTCCTCCGGGAGCGAGGGATCCGGCTCCTCGTGCGCGGGGAGGACCCGCCGCAGGTGGTCCTCGATCTCGCGCGGGAGGCGGCGGCCGTGGTGACCGACTGCGGGTACCTCCGGCACCAGCGGGCGTGGCGGCGGGAGGTGGCCTCGGGCGCCCCGTGTCCGGTGGTCGAGGTGGAGGGCGAGGTCGTCGTCCCCACGGCGCTCGCCTACCCCGGCCGGGCCTGGAGCGCGGCGGTCCACCGCCGCCTCGTCCCCCTCCTGCCCCGGTTCCTCCACCCTCTCCCCGACCGGGTGCCCCGGCGGAGCTCCGTGGGCCTCGAGATCGGTCCCGACGATCCCGAAGACCTCGCCGCCCTCCCCGACGCCCTTCCCCTAGACCGCTCCGTTCCCCCTGTTCCCCTCGTCCCGGGGACAGGTGCTGCCCGCGCCCGGCGCGAGCAGTTCATCGCAGAGGGGCTCCCCCAGTACGCGGAACGGTGCAATGACCCGTCAGCCCCCGCTACCTCCGGCCTCTCGCCCTACTTGCGTTTCGGCCAGATCGCCCCAGCCGAGGTAGCGTGCCGCGTGGCCCAGGTCGGGGGACCTGGAGCGGAAGCGTTCCTCGAGGAGCTCGTGGTCCGGCGGGAGCTCGCCGTCAACTTCATCCACCACAACCCCCGCTACGACGCGTTCGACGTCCTCCCCACCTGGGCGCAGGAGGCCCTGGTTCGCCACGCCGCCGACCCCCGTCCGGCCCTCTACTTCCCCCCGGCCCTCGAGCGCGCCAAGACGGAGGACCCGATCTGGAATGCTGCCCGGAACGAGCTCGGGCGAGCGGGAGCCATCCACGGCTACCTCCGCATGTACTGGGGCGCAGTTCCTCCTCTGGACCGCGAACCCCAGGGAGGGTTTCCGACTGGCCCTGAACTTCAACAACCGGTACGCCCTCGACGGCCCCGATCCCTCGAGCTTCGCCGGGGTCGCGTGGTGCTTCAGGCTCCACGACCGACCGTTTCCCGAGCGGCCGGTGTGGGGGAAGATCCGGCCGATGACCCGTCAGGGGCTGGCACGCAAGTTCGACCTCGGGGCCTACCTCGCCCGGGTGGACGCCCTCAAGGAGGCGTAGATGATGCGCGTGTTGCTTATCTTGATTCTGATCGTGGTCCAGGCGGGCCTGGCCCGCGAGCCTTCGGGCCAGGGCCCGTTCGCCCTCGTGGCCCACGAGTTTGCGGTGCGGGACCTGGACCGAAACCGAACGGTGGAGGTTCTGCTCCTCTCCCCGGCCGGGGAAGGGAAAGCCCCCTTCGTCCTCTTCAGCCCGGGGTTTCTCCTCTCCGGCCGTGCCTACCGGGGGACCGGGGAGCTCCTCGCCTCCCACGGGATCGCGGTGGCCCTGCTCACCTACGACATGAACCTGTTCACTGCCGACCAACGCCTGCTCGCCGACGACCTGCGCTTCGTCTTGCGGGCGCTCCCCTCCGCTGCGGCAGCACGGGGTGTGGATCCCGATCCCGAGAGAATCGCCCTCGCCGGCCACTCCCTGGGGGGCAAGCTCTCGTTCCTCGTCGCCCCCGACGAGCCGACGGTGCGGGCGGTGGTCGGGCTCGATCCGGTAGACGGGGGCGCCTCAGGGATCGACGACCCGGCCCGCTTCCCCCGGGCGGCGGACCGGATGGAGGAGATCACGATCCCGAAGCTCCTCATCGGCGCGGAGCGAGGAGGTGAAGCCCGCTTCGGCATCCCCTGCGCCCCCCGGGAGTTCAACTACGAGCGGCTGTACGAACGGACAACGGCCGCGGCTTGGGAGGCAACCCAGCTCGGGGCCGGGCACATGGATTACCTCGATAACCCGGATTGCGGGTTCCCCTGCTCCCTGTGCGTCCCCGGCACGGACCCGACCCAGGCCCGAGAGGCCGCCCAAGCGTACCTCGTCCTCTTCTTCCGCGCCCACCTCGTCGGCGAGGTCGGGGCACAGGATGACCTGGAGGCACGGCTGGAGGAGGACGAGGCAGCAGGGTTGGTCCGAGTTCGGAGGAAATGAGAGGGGCGGGCGTCCGCCCGCCCCTCGAACCGCAAGGGTTCCCCCTCTACCCGATGATGTCCTGATACCAGACGACGATCTTCACCTTGGCGCTCATGGTGACGGTGATCGAGTAGTACTCCCGCCTCGCGTCCCATGTACCGTTCTTGCGGGTCGGTGTGGTCGCATCGCCCACCCACTCGTCGTAGGACAGGGGACCGCGGCCGTACGCTCCGCCGGCAATGCGCCCTGGGAACCTCAGGGTGACCTGTGATCCCGCGGAGAACGTGCCACTGAACGGGGTCACACGGTCCGTGTCCTCGCCGATCACCCGCACCGGCACCCGGAGGTCCTCGTACCCCGGCTTCTGCATGATCTGGCGCCGTGCGTACACCTCGAGGGTGTACCCCAAGGGGCGGACGATGATCGGTCCGATGATGGTGCCGATCGGGACACAAGCTTCGAGGTCGGCGGTCCGCTCCGCGGTCTTCGTCCTCCCTGCGGAGTCGTTCGCTTGGACGCGGACCGTGACCGTACCGCCGCCAGAGAGGTTGGCGCGGATGCCGGCCGAACCCGAGGCGGGGAAGCTCCCCACCAGGGCCTGCGTCGTCCCGTTGGGGTAGACGAGGCTGATCGGCCCCACGTAGATGGGCGCCGTGCCGCCACTTGCCTGCCAGTACACGGTGACGAGATGGCTGTAGTCCTTCTCGCACACCTTCTCCACAGCCACGCGCACGATCTGCACCGTGAGGTCAGGGACACGCGCCGCGGCGGGGGTCCGGAGCGAGACCGAGTACCGGAAGAGCTCGCAGTTCCTCGCGTCGAACAACCCGAATAGGACCTGGTAGTTCGCCCCCGCCGTGGGCAGGGTCCCGGTGAGGATGCCCACCCCGTTGCTGAGATCGAGGTTGAGGTCCGCGCCGCTCGGCAAGTTCGAAGAGATCTTCGTCACGCGCGTGATCCCTGCCGACCGGAACTGCGACAGATCCCCGCTCGGGATGACCCTCGACGTCAGGAGGTGGAGCCCGGTATTGACCTCGCCGAAGTCCCACTTCAGCCCGGTGAAACGCGGACACTCCGTCGTGGCTTGAGCCGTGTAGATGCTGATCGTGAGTCGAATGACGGCGCACTGGTTCCTGTCGAGGAGGTGGTAGACGACCGTCCATCTCCCGCCCTCACGGGGCACGGTCCCGGAGAGCTGGCCCTGCCGCTGGGCGAGGATGAGATCGAAGGTGAGGCTGGATGGGAGGGTGGAACTGACCCGTGTCGCCGACACGACCCCGAGAGAAGAGACGGCGCTCGCGATGTTCGTGGGGAACGACTTCGTCGTGTTGACGTTGCTCCCCGCGGTCACCTGCCCGAAATCCCACTGCATCTCCTGCGTGGGCGGGCAGCCCGGAGGAGTGGTCGGCACGTACTCCTCACACGTCGGCCGGAGGCAGTCCGGATCTATGAAGGTTTGGACCGAAGTTTCGATGTTGGGAACGATCTCCACCGACGTGGAGGCCGTTGCCGCAGCCTGGGCACAGGCTTGAGCCATCGCTTGGGCTTGAGCCAGGGCCTCGGCACACGCCTCGGCGAACGCCGCTGCCCGCACGCGGGCCTCGGCGACCGCGGTCGCGCTCGCCTCCGCGCTGGCCACCGCGAGAGCACACGCCTGAGCGGCCGCGTAGGCTTCGGCCTCCGCGGACGCGATGGCCTGGACGCAGGCAAACGCCGACGCTTGGGCGCCGGCGAACGCTGCCGCCGAGGCGTAGGCGGCCGCGGCTGCTGTCGCAAACGCCTCCGCTGCGGCCTGGACGGCCACTGCCACCTCGGCCTCGGCCTGAGCCTGGGCGAGCGCGGCGGCATGGGCGTGGGCCCACGCCTCGGCCTGGGCACTCGCGTAGACATCGACGCAAGCCACCGCCTCCGCGTACGCGGATACGGCGGCCTCCGCCGCGGCGTAGGCCTCTGCCTGCGCTTCGGCCAACGCCTGGGCCATGACCTGGACCCCCGCCGCGACTTCGGCTTCCGCCTGGGCGTGGGCTGACGCACACGCGATCGCCTCGGCTTGGGCTTCCGCCGCCGCTTCCGCCACCGCCTGGACCCCGGACGCCGCAGCAGCCTGGGCGCGCGCATACGCGCTCGCCGCCGCTTCGGCTGCCGCCTGGGCCTGGGCCGCGGCTTGGGCGCACGCTTGAGCCCGGGCCAGCACCGCGGCCGCGGCGAAACCTTCCGCCTGCGCGTACGCCTTGGCGTAGGCCTCTCCTGTTCCCGCCGCCTGGGCCGATGCCTGGGCGGAAGCGGAGACCGACGCTACGGCCTGGGCCACCGCCGCTGCCTCGGCCTGCGCCGTGGCCGCTGCGCTCGCCGCGGCCTGGGCTTGGGCCTGCGCTTCGGCCACCGCTTGGGCCACGGCTGCCGACATCGAGTTCGCTGCTCCTTGAGCCCTAGCGTAGGCTGCTGCCGCTGCTGAGGCGCTTGCCTCGGCAACCGCCCGCGCCGACGCAACCGCCCGCGCCATCGCCTGGGCTTGGGCATCCGCCTGGGCGCACGCCTGGGCCACAGCCTGGGCATGCGCCTCAGCGCTCGCCTTCGCCTGAGCGATCGCGCGCGCCATCGCCTGTGCTTGAGCCTGGGCGGTCGCGCACGCGCTGGCAATGGCGGTCCCTTCGGCCTCAGCGGACGCCTTGGCTTGAGCGATCGCCCGTGCTGCGGCGGCCGCTAGCGCTTGCGCTTCAGCGTAGGCCGCGGCGCACGCCTTGGCCTGTGCCTCGGCGGCCGCATATGCAACAGCGATCGCGCTCGCCGCTGCTTGGGCTTCTGCCTCCGCCCTCGCCCTCGCCCTCGC
>DSBZ01000258.1 GCA_011057175.1 Candidatus Acetothermia bacterium | reverse complement strand
GTCGCCGATGACCTTGCAGTACGCAACCCGTTCCTCCGCACCCTTCGCCTTGAGGTCAAGCTCGACCTCCATCCTCCCCACTCGCTCGGAGGTGGCCCGGTCGAGGAGCATCCCCGCATCCACGAGGACGTCTCCCGTCCCCGGATCGCGGATCGGCTCCGCCGCCACCCGACCGTAGATCCGGTCCGGGATTTCCTCCATGACCTGGCCCCGGGGGGCGAAGTACAGCGGGTCGACCTCCACCCCTTGCTGGGTCCCGCAGTCCCGTTCCTTCACGATCGCGTCGACGCAGGCGTCGACGAGCCGCCGGGTGAGGTACCCCGCGCTCGCCGTGCGCAGCGCGGTATCCGCGGTCCCTTTGCGCCCACCGTGCGTGGAGATGAAGTACTCCAAGATCGACAACCCTTCGCGAAAGTTCGAAATCACGGGCCACTCGAGGACCTTCCCCTGTGGGTCGGCCATCGGCCCGCGCATCCCCGCGATCTGCTTCACCTGGCCAGGGGAACCGCGCGCCCCCGAGGAGACGATGGCGTGAACGGGATTGAACGGCATGCGGGCCAGGTTCTCCATCGTCGCCCTCTCCACCGCATCCACCGTCTCCCGCCACACCCGTGTCACCGCTTGGTAGCGTTGCTCCTCTGTAGCCAGGCCCCGCGCGTACATCTGGTTGATCCGCTCCACCTGGACCTGAGCCTCCTGCACCAAGGCCACCTTCTCGGGGGGGATCGCGCAATCGGGGATCGAGATCGTGAGGCCAGATAGGGTGGCATAGCGGAACCCGAGGGCCTTCAGGTCGTCGAGGACCACCGCCGCCCGTTCCCAGCCGTAGCGGAGGTAGCACTCCTCCACCTTGCGTCGGACCTGGCGCACGTCGAACACCGCGCCGTAGTCCCGCAGATCGGGGGGGAGGGCTTGGTTTAGGATCGCCCTCCCGAGGGTCGTCTCCACGATCTTCCCTTCCAGAAGGAGCTTGATGGGAGCGTGGAGGCTGATCGCGCCGTGCTCGTAGGCCTTCTCCGCCTCGGACAGCGAGCGAAACGCCTTTCCCCTCCCTTTCCCCTCGGGAGCGAGGATCGTGAGGTAGTAGAACCCGTACACCTGGTCCTGGGTGGGAAGGGCGAGCGGTCGTCCATGGGCGGGGGACAACGTGTTTCGCGCTGAGAGCATCAACTCCCACGCCTCCTGCACCGCCTCCTTGCCGAGGGGCAGATGAACGGCCATTTGGTCCCCATCGAAGTCCGCGTTGTAGGAAGGGCAGACATGGGGGTGAATCTGGATCGCATCCCCATCCACGAGCACGGGCTGGAATGCCTGGATCGATAGGCGGTGCAGGGTCGGGGCGCGGTTGAGGAGGACCGGATACTCCCGGATCAGCTCATCGAGGGCATCCCACACCTCGGGCAGCTCGCCACCGAGGGCCTTGTTCTTGATCTCGTCGTAATCCGCATACGGCAGGTTCTCCAGCCGGGCGAGGATGAACGGTTTGAAGAGCTCCAGAGCCATTTTCTTGGGGATCCCGCACTGGTGGATCTTGAGGGCGGGGTTCACGACGATCACTGCCCGGCCGGAGTAATCCACGCGCCGGCCGAGGAGGTGCCGCCGCAAGCGCCCCTGCTTGCCCTGGATGCGTTCGGACAAAGACTTGAGCGGCCGGTTGTCCCGGCCCCGGATCGGGTTGTCCTTCTTCTCGTTGTGGATGAGGGCGTCCACCGCCTCCTGGAGCATCCGCCGCTCGTTGCGGAGGATGATCTCGGGAGCGCCCATCTCGCGGAGCTTCTTCAGTCGGTTGTTGCGGTTGATGATGCGACGGTAGAGATCGTTCAGGTCGGTGGTCGCAAACTTGCCGCCTTCGAGCTGGATCATCGGCCGCAACGCAGGGGGAAGGACGGGGATGATCTCCAACACGAGGTCACCGGGGTTGTTGCCGGACCGGCGGAGCTGGTCCACCACCTCCAGGCGGTGGAGGATCCGTCGTCGTTCCCCTTGGTTCGCGGTCCGGTCGAGCTCCTCCCACAGCTCGTCGGCGAGCGCGTCCAGATTGAGCGCTCCCAGGAGGCGCTCGATCCCCTCGGCCCCCGTTGCCGCCTCGAACCCGCCGGGGAAACACCGGTCATAGGCCCGTGCCTCCAGGGTGGACAGCTCCTGCCCGAGGCGCAGGGGGACGTTTTCCCCCACCCGCACCACGAGATGGGCGAGGTTGTCGACGACCTCCTGGATCGGGTTCCCCTCCACCCCCTCATAGCGCGCCCGCAGCATCTCGAACATCGTCTGCGAGCAGAGCTCGCCGACCGGCCTCTCGCAAAGGGTCTCCCCTTTCTCGACCCTATCCCCATCCGCGACAAGCAGCTCAGCATCGGCCGCCACAGGGTATTCGTGGCGTCCCACCACGAGAGCGCGGAACGTCTCGCCGTTGGCGAGCTTCCGCTCCTCGACCTGGACCTCGCCTCCCTCCTCGGCCACCAGCCGCGGGGCCTTCGTGACGAGATAGGCCGGCTCGACCTGGAACGTGAACGCGGTGGCCAGGATCCGAACCTCTGTTCCGTACAGAGTTTCACCCGCACGGACCTTGGGAGAGGTGGACTGCGTGACGACGAATAGGTCCTCGCGCGATGTCTCCGTCTCGTAGTACGCGATGCGCCGCAGGTCGCGGCGCTTGATCCCCAGGAGCCGGGACAGGGGGCTCGCCACCCCTTTCAGGTACCAAAAGTGGACCACCGGGCTCGCCAACCGGATGTGCCCCATGTTCACCCGCCGCACCGCGGAATCCGTGACGAGAACCCCGCACTTGTCGCACGTGATGCCCTCGTACTTCTTGCCCCGGTACTTGCCGCACGAGCACTCGTAGTCGTTTTCCGGACCGAAGATTTCTTCGGCGTAGAGGCCGCCCCGTTCCGGCTTGTGGCTCCGGTAGTTGATCGTCTCGGAGTTCGTCACCTCCCCCCGAGACCACGACATCATCTCTTCGCTTGACGCCAATCCCAAGCGAATCCTTCGGATATCATCCCCGGAAATGACCACCACATCACCTCGAGCGATCTACGAACCGTCCGCGGAACCTCCGGCCGAACCACCCTCGGCCCGCGGCCGACGATAGTCCGTCGTGTAGAACCCACTTCCCTTATAGACAACACCGAATCGCGGCAGGAGCCGCGTCACCTCGGTTGTGCCGCACCCAGGGCACCGCGCAAGCGCCCGCTCGTTGGGCTGGCGGAGCTCGCGGAACTCCATGCCACAGCGGGTGCAGCGGTAACGATGAATGGGCATAAGCTCTCCTCCTTGTGAGATAGCTTCACGGGGGCAACCCGTCGCGCCAACCAACCAATTGTAAGCCCCGTCAGGGGGAGATCAAGGCCGGGGCAGTGTGCCCTTCGACGCGAAGCCTCATCTGGCGCGTCTCCCCCTCCCATTCGCAGCGGAAGCGGACCACCCACGCCGCGGCACGGGGGAGCTCCGCCACTTCAGCCATCCGCTCCGCAGCATCCGCGATGATCCGTTCCCTCTCCTCCGGGGTATGCTCGTGCCAACGGGCCCGGACCAGGGCGAGGGGCGACCCAGGCATCTGCACATAGAGGCGGATGTCCGTGGGCAGAAATAACGGCTGCAACCGGGCTTGTTCCTCAGAGGTCACCGCCACGACGACGCGCGCTCCGGACTCCATGCGGTATGAGTGCTCGAATCGCAAGAGCTGGATCATGTTCTCCGTGAGAGCAGCGGCGGAATCGAACTCCAGAAAACGCTGGACGAAACCATGGTCGGTGAACAGGCACTCCCTCCCCGTGGGTGAAGGCGGGATCCCCAGCTTCGTCGCCAGCGCCCTCAGCCTATCCCCCAAGGCATCGCCCTCCTCGAGGTCGAGGAACGCGTTCCGATCCACCTTCCCCTCCTCCTCGGCCCGCGTGGGAGGAAGGACACGCGCGGAAAGAGGTCGCACCACGCACCCCGCGAGGCCCGCGGCTCGCTCGAGGGCAAGGAGATCGGTTGCCCACAGGGCGCGCCTCCCCACGACCTCGCCCGTCACCACGAGGTCGGCGTGCAGGCGCCGCGCCAAGCGGCCCACCCGTTCCAGGAGCAGCCAGCGACACCTTCCACAGGGAAAGGGGAAGCCGGTCACCCGCTTCCCCAACGAAAGGAAATCGCGCTTCAGCGTGATGCACTGAAAGCGAGTGCTTCCAAACAGGTTCTGCGCTTGAAGCCCCACCTCCTCTTCCCCCTGGAAGAACGGGGACCGAAAGTAGACGAGCCGCAGATGCCTGACCCCAGCGCGCTCCGCGAGCCGCACCGCCAGCGCGCTCGCCAGGCTTCCCGAGTACAGAACGAGGGCTAGCGTGGATCCTCCTTTCGCCCTACCGGCGGGGAACCACGAGTCCGTATGAACCATCCCCGCGGTGGAACAGGACCGCGGGCTGGTCATCCTCGGCCCGGAAGAAAACGAGGAACTCCCGATCGCTCCGCTCGAGCTCGCGCACCGCGGCGTCGAGGGTGAGGGGTTCCCGCACGTAGTCATCCACCACCTCCACGGACGGACCGACGGAGGCCTTCCGCCCCGGCGGTGGAGCGGGATGCCCGCTCTTGCGGGACACCCGCAACCGCTCCTTGTACCGCACGAGCTGGCGCTGCATCTTGTCCACGGCCTGGTCGACCGAGGCGTACATGTCGTTCGTGTCCGCCTTGGCCTTCACTACCTTGTGATTGACGAGGTAACCCATCATCTGTACGCGCTGGATCGGCCCCTCCACCTCGAGGATGACGTCCAACTTGAGGATTTTGTCGAAGTAGCGAGACAGCGCCTCAACCTTCTTTTCCACGTATTTTGTCAACGCTCCTGAGTCCGACGCATAGCGTTCCTCGACATGAAGCCTCATGTTATGATCTCCCCTCCGTTCCCTTAGATCCTACCACAACTACCGGTAGGCCGTCAAGGGAGGTGAGCTAGATCACATTCAACGGGGGCGAGACCGGAAATTCGCTGACGGAGATAGGCAACGAGGCGCCGCGGCCCATCTGGACCGAGCCCCGGGATGAACCCGGAGAACGCTTCCTCCACGTATTGACGCACCGTGCCGCGATAGGTG
>DSBZ01000068.1 GCA_011057175.1 Candidatus Acetothermia bacterium | reverse complement strand
CCCTGGCTGGCAAACCGCGCGCCCACGTCCTCGGTGAACGCGAGGTCGGTCGAGCCGGCGAGGGAGATCCCGTTCCGGTCATAGAGGACAACGAGCTTCCCCAGCCGGAGGTGGCCGGCCAGGGCGCATGCCTCGGCGGAGATCCCCTCCATGAGGTCCCCATCGCTGGCGAGCACGTACGTGCGGTGGTCCACGACCGGGTAGCGGGGGCGGTTGAACCGTGCCGCGAGGTGGGCCTCAGCGATCGCCATCCCCACCGCCATCGCCAGTCCCTGACCCAGGGGGCCGGTCGTCACCTCCACCCCCGGGGTCAGGCCGGCCTCCGGGTGCCCCGGGGTCCGACTTCCCCATTGCCGGAACCTCTGCAGCTCCTGGAGCGGCAGGTCGTAGCCGGAGAGGTGCAGCAGGGCGTAGAGGAGGGCCGATCCGTGCCCTGCGGAGAGGATGAACCGGTCCCGATCTGGCCAAGCAGGGTTCCGGGGGTTGTGCTTGAGGTGGCGGGTCCACAGGACGTACGCCATCGGCGCCGCCCCGAGGGGTAGTCCGGGATGGCCGGACTTGGCTCGCTCCACCATGTCCGCGGCGAGGAAGCGCAGCGCGTTCACGGCCCGCCGGTCCTGTTCCGTCCAGATTGCAGGGCTCCGCACGGAGCGCATTATAGCCGCTCGCCGCGGGCGTCCTCGATTGGCAGCCTGTACCCGTTCGCTCTATCCTTCGGGCGTGGCCACCGACCGTTACGCCCTGCTGCCGATGAGGGACCTCTGGACCCAGCGCGCCATGCTCGCGCGATGGCTGGCGGTGGAGCTCGCTGCGCTCCAGGCCCTCGAAGAGCTGGGGATCGTCCCCGCGGGGACGATGGGTCGCGTCCGGGCCCGGGCGAAGGTCCCTGAGGAACGCGTCCGGAGTCTGGAGGAGGAGATCGGGCACGATCTCGTCGCGTTCCTGTGGGCGGTGGAGGAGGAGGTGGGACCCGATGGACGATGGCTCCACTACGGCCTCACCTCGTCCGATGTCAAGGATACCGCGTTGTCCCTCGCCCTCGTGGCGGCCCTCGACCTCCTCCTTGCGAAGGCGGACCGCCTCCATGATGCGTTGTGGGATCTCGCGGATCGGCATCGGGAGACGCCGATCCTCGGCCGCACCCATGGGCAGTGGGCGCAGCCGACGTCGTTTGGGCTCAAGGTCCTCGTGTGGTACGACGAGCTGGGGCGGGTCCGGGAACGCCTGGCGCGGGCTCGGGAGGGGATCGCGGTGGGGAAGCTCTCCGGCGCGGTGGGGACCCATGCCCACTTCCCCCCTCAGGCCGAAGAACGGGCCCTCGCCGCGCTCGGGCTCCGGCCGTGCCCGGTGACGACCCAGATCATCGCCCGCGATCGTCACGCCGAGGTCCTGTTCGCCCTCGCTTCCGCGGCGTCGCTCGTGGAGAAGATCGCCCTCGAGGTGCGGCACCTCTCCCGATCCGAAGTGGCGGAGGTCGCGGAGGGGCGGCCCGAGGGCTCATCGGCGATGCCCCACAAGGAGAACCCGATCCTCTCCGAGCGCCTATGTGGGTTGGCGCGGGTGGTGCGCGCTTCGCTCGGGCCGGCTTTGGAGGACAACGCCCTGTGGCACGAGCGGGACATGTCGCATTCCTCGGTGGAGCGGGTCCTCTTCCCGCAGTGCTTCACCCTCACGGACTACCTGCTCGATCGGGCGTGGGGCCTCGTCGTCGGGCTGCGGGTCTTCCCGGAGCGGATGCGCGCCCGGATCGAGGAAGCGCGGGGCCTTCCTTTCTCGGAGGGGCTTCTTCTGGCCCTCGTCCGCGCCGGGATCGGCCGGCGCCAGGCCCACCAGCTCGTGGCTCGCCTCGCCGACCGCGCGCGCACCACGGGCAGAAGCCTTGCCCGGCTCGCGGGGGAGGAGCCCCTCGTCCGGGAGCGGCTCGGTGAGGAGGAGTGGCACGACCTGTTCGACTTCCCCTCGGTCCTCCGCCGCGTGGGGGAGGCGTTCGACCGGGTGCGAATGGGGAGCTATAATGCCCGTGGAGATCACGATGCTTGAGCGAACATGGATCTGCCGCCCCATCCTGCCCCTCCAGGGGCAGGGATAACTCTCTCTAGTGTCTTCTCGCGTTCCCAAGCAAGGTCTAAGGCGTATGGTTTCTGCGTGTTCGAAGGAGGAGCGGGTGGGGTTCACGAAGCTTGAGGCGGATCCAGGGCGCCGCGAACGAGCGGTGCTCGCGTTCTGGGAGGAGGAGCGCGTCTTCCCACGGTCGGTGGAAGGGCGGGTAGGTCGTCCCCGCTACGTGTTCTACGAGGGACCCCCCACCGCCAATGGGCGTCCCCACATCGGGCACCTGCTGGCGCGACTGCAGAAGGACCTCTTCCCCCGCTACCACACCATGCGGGGCTGCCACGTGGAACGGAAGGCGGGATGGGATTGCCATGGCCTCCCCGTGGAGCTCGAGGTGGAGAAGGAGCTCGGGATCAGCACCAAGGCCGATATCGAGCGCTACGGAGTGGAGCGGTTCGTCGCCCGGTGTAAGGAGTCCGTGCATCGCTACATCCGCGCCTGGGAGGACATGATCCGGAGGATGGGGTTCTGGATCGATCTCGAGAGCCCGTACGTCACCTATCATGACGACTACATCGAGACCCTGTGGTGGGAGCTTAAGGAGATCCACGCCCGGGGCCTCCTCTACCCGGGACACAAGGTCCTCCCCTATTGCCCTCGCTGCGGGACGTCCCTGTCCTCCCACGAGGTGGCCCAGGGCTATCAGCGGGTCGCCGACCCGTCTCTGTTCATCCGAATGCCGCTCCGGGATGATCCGGCTGTGTCCTTGCTGGTGTGGACGACCACCCCCTGGACGTTGCCAGCGAATGTGGCCTTGGCCATCAATCCCGAGATCGAGTACGCCGAGGTGCGCTACAGGGGGGAGAGGCTGATCCTCGCCCGCTCGCGGGTCGCAGCGGTTCTCGGGGAGGAGGCGGAGGTCGTGGGCGTGGTTCCGGGCGAGGAGCTCTGCCGCCGGGAGTACGAGCCGCCGTATCGGATGAACCCAAGCCCGGACGCCTACCGGATCTGGCCGGCAGCGTTCGTGTCCACGGACGAGGGGACGGGGATCGTCCACATCGCCCCCGCGTTCGGGGAGGAGGACTACGAACTCGGTCAGGGTCTCGGCCTTCCGTTCCTCCAGCCGGTGGACCGGAGGGGGCGGTTCACCGGTGAGTTCCCCCTCGCGGCCGGGGCCTTCGTGAAGGACGCGGATCCTCTGATCCTCGCGGACCTCGAAGAGCGAGGGCGCCTCTTTCGGGCGGAGACCTACGAGCACGACTACCCGTTCTGCTGGCGGTGCGATACCCCTCTCCTCTACTACGCCCTCGACTCGTGGTTCATCGCCACCACCCGGGCCAAGGACGAGATCATCGCCGCGAGCGAGACGATCTCCTGGCACCCCACGCACGTCGGGGAGAGCCGGTTCGCCGATTTCCTCCACTCGATGCGGGACTGGGCCCTGTCCCGCGATCGGTACTGGGGGACCCCGCTCCCGGTGTGGATCTGCGACGAGTGCGGGGGGGCGAGGGTGGTGGGATCGCGAGCAGAACTCGTCGAGCACGCCCTCGATCCCGACCTCGCCCGCGCGGTGGAGCTCCACCGACCGCACGTGGATCGGGTCGAGCTCCGGTGCCCCTGCGGGGGGGCGATGCGTCGCGTCCCCTACGTCCTCGACACCTGGTTCGACTCTGGCTCGATGCATACCGCCCAATGGCACTACCCGTTCGAGAACGGGGATCGATTCAGAGAGTCCTACCCCGCCGATTTCATCAGCGAGGGCCTCGACCAGACCCGAGGGTGGTTCTACACGATGCTCGTCACGGGGGTCCTCCTCCACGGGTCCACCCCGTATCGGAACGTCCTCGTGACGGGGATGGGACTGGACGCCGAGGGCCAGAAGATGAGCAAGTCGCGGGGGAACGTGCTCGACCCGATGCCGATCGTGGACGCGCACGGGGCGGACGCCGTCCGGTGGTACTTGGCCTCCGAGTCCGCGCCGTGGAACGAGCGGCGGTACACGGGGGAAGGGGCCCGCCAGGCCCGGTTCGGGTTCCTCGACACGGTGCGGAACTGCCATGACTTCCTCGTCCTCTACGCGGGGATCGACGGGTTCACCCCGGAGATGGCCGTCCCTGCCCCCGCGGCGCGTTTGGCCCTCGATCGGTGGCTCCTGTCCCGGTTGGGGGCGGTGGTGGAAGGGGTCACGGCTGCCCTCGACGGCTACGACCCCCTCGCCGCGACGCGCGAGCTCGCCGACCTCGTCGACGACCTGTCCAACTGGTACATCCGTCTCTCCCGGCCGCGGTTCTGGGGGAAGGGGCTGACGGAGGACAAGCTCTGCGCCTACGGCACCCTGTACGAGGCACTGAGGGCCCTCTCCCTCCTCCTCGCCCCGTTCACGCCGTTCCTCGCCGAGGCGATGTGGGCGTCCCTGCGCACGGAGGAGGACCCGCAGAGCGTCCACCTCGCAGGCTGGCCGCAAGGATTCCCCCGCGACCGAGCGCTCGAGGCCCAAATGGGCCGGATCCGGGCCGTGGCGTCGCTGGCCCTCGCCGCCCGCCATCGGGCCAAGGTCAAGGTGCGTCAGCCCCTCCCTGCCCTCCACGTCCGGGCTCGGGAAGGGGACGAGGCGATCCCGGAGGAGCTGTGGGGGCTCCTCCGCGAGGAGGTGAACGTGGTGCGGGTATCCCTGGAGGGTGACCTCGCCTCCTATCAGGTGCCGAAGGTGATCCCCGACTTCCGACGATTGGGGCCCCTGTATGGGGACCGCGCGCCGAGGATCGCCCGCGCCGTTGCCGCGCTCGATCCGCAGGACCTCGCCGCCGCCCTCGACCGGCAGGGCTACGTGGACCTCTCCGCCGCCGGAGAGACGTTCCGGCTGACGCGGGACTTGCTGGAGGTGGAGTGGCAGCCGGCCGCTGGCTATGCCGTGGTCGAGAGGGCGGACGGCGCCGTGGCCCTCGATCTTCGCCTTGACGATGAGCTCCGCGCTCGGGGGGATCTGCGGGAGCTCGTCCACCGGCTGCAGTTGGCACGGAAGGAAGCGGGGTTCCGGGTCACGGATCGGATCGAGATCGGCTACGAGGGGGATCTAGGGGACCTCTTCCGCCGCTTCTCCCGCGAGATCGAGGAGGAGGTCCTCGCCGTGGCTCACCACGCGGGGGAGCTCGCCGAGGCCGAGCATGAGGTCGCCCTCGACATCCACGGGCGACGGGGGCGGGTGTGGCTGCGGAGGAGGGGCTGATG
>DSBZ01000043.1 GCA_011057175.1 Candidatus Acetothermia bacterium | reverse complement strand
GTGCGGGGGAACCTGGAGCGGATCCGGGGGTGGCTCCCCCACCGCTTGTCCATCCTCCTCGTGGTGAAGGAGGACGCCTACGGCCATGGGCTCCTCCCCATCGCGCGCGCTGCCCAAGGGATTGCGGACTGGTTCGGGGTTGCCCACGTAAGCGAAGCTCGGGCGCTGCGCCGGGCGGGGTTCGCGCAGCCGATCTTCATCATGACTCCCCCAACCGGCCCCTCCCTCGTCCAGGCGATCCGCGAGGGGTACCACTTGCCCCTCGGGGACAGCGGGATGATCCCCGAGCTCGACCAAGCGGCGCTCCGCGCAGGGCGGCAGGCCCTCGTTCACATCGAGGTGGACACGGGGATGGGGCGGTTCGGCCTCCTCCCCGAGGAGGCGGAGAGGGCCCTCCGGAGGCTCGATCGAAACCGGATCGAGATCGTCGGCGTCTACTCCCACCTCTCTTCGGCCAACGGCTGCAGTGCTGAGGATCTCCATTTCACCCGCGCTCAGGTGTGGTGGTTCCGCAAGGTGCTTGAGGACTGGGAACGGCGGGGGATCGAGATCCCCTGGCGGCACCTCGCCAACTCGGCGGCCGTGCTCGCGTTCGACGAGGCGGCCGCGGCCCCCTTGAACATGGTTCGGGTGGGGACCGCTGCCTACGGCTATCCGGAGGGACCGGCGCCCCCGCCGGTGGAGCTCGTCCCCGCGGCACGGGTGTGGACCGAGGTCGCAGCGGTGCGGGATCTGCCCCGCGGTTGGCCGGTAGGCTACGGCCGGGGGTACGTGACCCGGGACCCGCAGAGGGTGGCGATCCTCGCTGCCGGGTACGGGGACGGCCTGCGGCCTGAGCTCAAGCGGGTGGTGATCCGCGACCAGGCGGCGGAGCTCCTCGGGAGGCTGGGGATGGACAGCGTCGCTGCCGACGTGAGCGGCATCGAGCGGATTAGCCGGGGCGACCGGGCCCTCCTCTTCGGGCCGGGGGTCGCCAGCCATCAGGGCTGGATCTGTCCCGTGCTGGTGCCGGTTCTCCTCTCCGCCCGCCGCCGTTGGGTGCGGTCCTGATCCGCCGGGGTCGGCTGCGACCTCGGGTGGTGGGCGGTAGAATGGCAGCTGTGAATCGTAGCTACTCAGGTGCCTCGGCCCATCACCGTTCCCTCGGGAGCTAGGATGTGCGGGATCTTCGGCATCGTGACGAGCGGAGAAAAGGACCTCGGGCCCGTGCTCATCGAGGCCGGCTGGCGACTGTCCTACCGGGGCTACGACTCGGTGGGTTGCGCGACCCTGCACGCTGACGGGACGGTCGACCTGCGCAAGGATGTGGGGAGGATCGAGGACGTCGCCCGGCGCCTCGCGTTCCACGAGATGCGCGGAACGCGGGGGATCGTCCAGCTCCGCTGGGCCACGTTTGGGGCTCCGTCGCAGGCCAACGCTCAGCCCCATCTCGACTCCGATGGCGACCTCGTGGGGGCCCACAACGGGAACGTCGTGAACAACGTCGAGCTGCGCGAAGCGTTCATCGCCCAAGGGATGGTCGTTCGCTCCACCAACGACGGCGAGACGTGCGTCCACGCCGTGGAGCGGTACGTGGACCAGGGGTACTCCATGCTCGACGCGATCCGGCGGGCGTACCGCGACCTCGAGGGGGACTACGCGTTCGTGATCGGGCGGGTGGGCGAGGAGCGGCTGTACGCGTTGAAGAAAGGGTCCGGGCTCGTGGCGGGGATCGCGGATGGGGAGGCGTGCGTGTCCTCCGATCTCCCCTCGATCCTCCCCCTCACCCGGCGCATCGTGCGGGTCGAGGACGGGGAGATCGTGATCCTCGAACCAGGGCGGATCGAGCTGCGTCGGGCTGCCGACGGGGCGAGGATCGACCGCGATCCGGAGGTGATTGCGGAGACGGTGGAGGAGGCCCAGAAGGGCGGGTTCCCCCATTTCATGCTCAAGGAGATCCACGAGCAGCCGCAGCGGGCGGGGGAGATGCTCCACCTCTACGAGGCCTCCCCCCATGTGGCCCCGCTCGTGGAGCGGATGAGATCCGCCCGGAACCTATACCTCGTTGGGTGCGGGACGAGTTACCACGCGTGCTTGCTCGGCGCGGTGTACATCGCCCGCCTCTCTGGACGCCCGGCGATCCCCGTCCTGGGCCCCCAGTTCGTGCCCCAGAACCTCCCGGCGGTGGGGCCGGGCGACGTGGGGGTGTTCGTGAGCCAGAGCGGGGAGACGAAGGACGTCCTGCTGGCCCTGGAGGCGGCCCGGTCCCGGGGGCTGGAGCCACTCGCTCTCGTGAACGTGATCGGTTCGACCCTAATGCGGGAGAGCCGGGCCTACCTCCCGCTCGCGTGCGGTTACGAGGTCAGCGTCCCGGCCACGAAGACGTTCATGAACCAGGCCCTCGCGTTCCTGTACCTCGCCCTGCGGATGGGGGGCCACTCGACGGCGGCTCTCCGCCAGATCCCCGAGCTGATCGAGAGGACGATCTCCGCGACTGAGGGGCAGATCGAGACACTAGAAGGGGACCTTGCAGGACGGGACGACCTGTACTGCCTTGGCTACGGGCTCACCTACCCCATCGCCCTCGAGGGGGCGCTCAAGATGAAGGAGGTCACCTACGCCCACTGCGAGGGGATGCTCTCCACGGAGTTCAAGCACGGGCCCCTGTCCGCGGTGACCGAGGGGTACCCGGTGATCTTCGTGTCAGGCCCGGAGGACGTGGCGCGGATCGTGAGCGGCGTGAACGAAGTCACCTGCCGCGGGGGGCGGGCGATCGCGATCGGCGAGGAGGAGCCTCGCCTGCGGGCTAACGCTCACGATCTGATCGTCCTTCCCCAGGCAGGTCCGCTTCTGAATCCACTGCTTGCTGTGGTCCCGCTGCAGCTCCTCGCCTACCGGATGAGCGTCGCGCGGGGCTTGGACCCCGACCACCCCCGCAACCTGAGCAAGACCCTGACGGTGGACTAGCGGGCGAGGGCCTCGAACTGGGCGATCCGTTGCCCCAGGACGGCCAACCCTCCCTCCCAGAACGCGCGCGACCCGAGGTCGAACCCGAACCTGCGCGCGAGCTCCGCCGCCGGGTAGATCCCCACCGAAGCGAGGAGCTCGTCGTACTTCGCCACGAACGCCTCCCCCTCTCGGACGTACTTCTGATACAGCGCGAGCCCAAACAGGAGCCCAAACGTGTACGGGAAGTTGTAGAAGTCGGTCCCGTAGTAGTGTGGCTTCACGGCCCACATGTAGGGGTGGTAGGTGGCCAAGGCGTCGCCGTACGTCGCCTTCTGGGCGTCGAGCATGAGAGCGCAGAACTCCTCGGCCGACAGCTCGCGCCCCGCCCGCTTCTCGAACACTGCCTTCTCGAACAGGAACCGGGAGTGGATGTCCACGACGACCTGGGCTGCCCCTTGGAGGTCAGCCTCGAGGATCGGGAGCTGCTCCTTCTTTGGAAGCGTCCTCAGCGCGGCCTGGACGACGATCGTCTCGTTCATGATGCTCGCCGTCTCGGCCAAGGTCATGGGGTAGGTGCGCAGCAGCGGCGGCCTCTCCCGCAGGCAGTGGTTGTGGTAGGCGTGTCCGAGCTCGTGGGCGATCGTGGAGACGGAGTCGAAGCTCTCCTCGAAGTTGGCGAGGATGCGGCTCTTGCCGCCCCCGATGTGCATGCAGTACGCCCCGCCGCGCTTGCCCACCCGGGGCTCGGCGTCGATCCAAGCCTCGCGGAACGCGGTCTGGGCCACCTCCGCGTCGGAGGGGGAGAACGTGGCGAGCTGCTCCACCACGAACCCCGCCCCCTCCTCCCATGTCCACCGCTTCTCTCCCTTCCCCACCGGGGCGGCGAGGTCCCACCAGTCGAGCTTGGGCTTCCCCAGGAGCCGGGCCTTGGCCGCGAAGTAGCGTTTCCAGAGCGGGAAGCTCGCCACGACCGCAGCCTGCATCGCCGCGAGGACCTTCGGGGTGATCCGGTTGCGGAACAGAGCGGGTGCGAGGTCATCGGACCAGCGGCGCTTGCGGTTGAGGGTGGAGGCCTCCCCCTTGACCCCGTTCAGGGCCGCGGCGAGGGGCACCTCATGCGCCTTCCAGGCCGCGAGCTCCGCGTGGTAGGCCTCCTTGCGGATCTTCGGGTCCGGGCTGTGGGCGAGGTTGCGCACCGCGGTGATGGGGAGTTCTTTGCCGCCCACGGTGGCGGTGATGAGGCTCGAGACGTTGCCGTGGAGCTTGGCCCACGCGCTCCCGCCCGAGAGGCGGAGCTCGGCGGCGAGGATCTCCTCCGGCTCGCTCATCATGTGCTCGGCCTGGACGCGGGCTTCCTCGAGGAGGAGGGTGTACGGTCCGGCGTCGACCGCTTTCGGGTCCAGCCGGGCGAGCCAGGCGGTGAGGCGGGGCCGGAGCCGCTCGTAGGCGAGGAACATCTTCTGCAGCTCCGACAGCTTGGCCTGGGCGGCCTGGTTCGTGCTGTCCGTGTCCACGAGGCCGGAGACGAACGCGCGGACGGGGGTGAACGCCTCCATCATCCCGTTGATCGCGGACTTGATCTCGTGGAACGCCTCCCGGTCCGAGGGGTGCATCGGCCGCGGGCCGACCTCGTGCTTGTCCAGGAGGGAGCCGAGGGCGTGGAGGCGCCGCTCGAGGTCCGTCCACGCGGACTGGAACTCCGGGGAGTCCAGGCTCGGGAACAGGGGCGAGAGGTCCCAGTGCGGCAGCTTCTTCTCGGTCATGAGACGGAGTATACCCTGCTCGGCGCCAGATCCGGCTTGGGGTTAGACTGAGGCCCTATGAGAATCGCGGATCTCGTTGGGGACAACGGACGATCCGTGCGCCAGGCGGCGGAGCTGCTTGTCCGCTGCTCCTCCCATATCCCGAGCGGGTGGCACACGCTGGAAGAGGGGCTGGCGGAGGTCCGGGAGTCGCTGGGGCCGGACCGGATCAGCCGCGTGGCTCTGGATGAGAACGGCGACGTCCTCGGCTGGATTGGGGCGATCCCCTCCTACAGGTGCCACGTGTGGGAGCTGCACCCCCTTGTGGTGCGGCCGGATCGGCAGCGCCAGGGGATCGGCCGCGCTCTGGTCGCGGACCTGGAGGATCTGGCCCGGGAGCGGGACGCGGACACGATCTTCGTGGGCACCGACGACGAGGACGGACGAACCGCCCTCTCCGGCGTGCACCTCTATCCTGACGTCCTGTCCTGGGCTGCGGGGTTCCGCAACCTCCGCGGCCACCCGTTCGCGTTCTACCGGAAGTGTGGGTTCGTGGTGGTGGGCCTGATTCCGGATGCCAACGGGTTCGGCAGGCCCGACATCCTGATGGCGAAGCGGGTCACGGC
>DSBZ01000038.1 GCA_011057175.1 Candidatus Acetothermia bacterium | reverse complement strand
GGGTTGGGGTGTCGGCGGTGAATGCCCTGTCCGAACACTTCGCCGTCGAGATCCGGTGGAGGGATGGGAAGGTCTACCGCCAGGAGTTCCAGCGCGGTCGCAAGGTGACCGAGCTCGAGGTGGCAGGGGAGACGACCGACACGGGGACCCAGATCACGTTCCTTCCCGACCGGGAGATCTTCGGGGACATCCACTACAACTTCTCCAAGCTCTCCCATCGGTTGCAGGAGCTGGCCTACCTCAACGCCGGGCTCGCGATCCACCTCGACAACCGGATCACGGGGGTGAAGCGGACGTTCCATGCCGAGGGCGGGATCGCTGCGTTCGTGCAGGAACTGGCCACGGGGAAGGAGCCCCTCCACGAGGGGCCGATCTACCTCGCCGCGGATCGGGAGACCCAGGCCGTGGAAGTGGCGATGCTGTTCACGGACGCGATGGACGAGGAAGTGTTCACGTTCGCCAACAACATCAACACCCGCGAGGGGGGGACGCACCTCACCGGGTTCCGCGCCGCGCTGACGAAGGTCCTGAACGACTACGCCCGCGAGAAGCGGATCCTGCGCCAGGAGGACGATGCCCTGCCGGGAGAGGCGATCCGCGAGGGGCTGGTGGCGATCGTCTCCGTGAAGCTCCAGCAGCCGGAGTTCGAGGGGCAGACGAAGGCCAAGCTGGGGAGCCCAGGGATCCGCGCGTTCGTGGAGGAGGTGGTCCGCGAGCAGTTCGGGCAGTACCTTGCGAAGAACTCGGGGGTGGCGCGAGCGATCATCGAGAACTCGCTCTCCGCGCATCGAGCGCGGCTTGCGGCGGCCAAGGCGCGGAAGCTCGTCCGGAGGAAGGGCGCTCTGTTCGGGGGCGGACTTCCGGGGAAGCTCGCCGACTGCTCGAGCAGCTCCCCTGAAGAGGCGGAGCTGTTCATCGTCGAGGGCGATTCGGCGGGTGGTTCGGCCAAGCAGGGGCGGGACCGCAATTTCCAGGCGATCCTCCCCCTCCGCGGCAAGGTCCTCAACGTGGAGAAGGCCCGCCTGGGGAAGCTCCTCGACAACCAGGAGCTGCGGGCGATCATCACTGCCCTCGGGACGGGGATCCGGGACCAGTTCAACCTCGACGAGCTGCGCTACCACAAGGTGATCATCATGGCCGATGCCGACGTGGACGGGTCTCACATCCGTACCCTCCTCCTCACGTTCTTCTTCCGTAACCTCCGGCCCTTGATCGAGCGCGGCCACATGTACATCGCCAAGGCTCCCCTCTACCTTGCGCAACGCGGCCAGACCCGGGTCTACCTGTATTCCGATGAGGAGCTCCAGGCTCGCCTCGCGGAGGCGGATGGCAAGTACACCGTGCGCCGGTTCAAGGGCCTCGGGGAGATGAACCCCGCGGAGCTGTGGGAGACGACAATGAACCCCGCAACGCGGATCCTGCGCCAGGTCACTATCCGCGACGCGCTGGAGGCGGACGAGGTGTTCACTACCCTCATGGGCACGGACGTCTCGCGGCGGCGGGATTTCATCCGCGAGAACGCGCACCGGGTGGCGGTGCTCGATATCTAGCGGTTGCATCCCCCGCCCCCGCGGGGAGAATCACGGGGGGCCGTAGCTCAGCTGGGAGAGCGCTAGCATGGCATGCTAGAGGCCACGGGTTCGACTCCCGTCGGCTCCACCAAGGAGATCGCCCTCTTGACACGCGACCTTGCGGCCATTGCCTTTCGGTGCACGCGGCTCGGCGAGCGCACCCCCGCCTGTCCCCTGTGGGCCGGCGAGGCGCGCCGGTTCCCCTGATGCAGACGCTCGGGTGGTCCGCGCTGTTCCTGGTCAGCGCGGCGGTGGTGGTGCGCAGCGGCCTGAGCCTATCCAAGGCCGGCGATCTGCTTGCCGAGACCACGGGGCTGGGGCGGCTGTGGGTGGGGACGATCTTCCTCGCGGTTGCCACGTCACTGCCCGAGCTCGTCACGAACCTGGCGGCCGTTCGCCTCGATGCGCCGGCCCTCGCCGGGGGCAACATCCTCGGGGCGAACATGCTCAACATCGTCGTCCTCGCCGCGCTGGTCAGCCTGTTCCCGGCGCTGGCGGTCCGCCGAGCCACCTGTGATCAAGCGCTCCTCGTGGTGACGGCCCTCGCCCTGACGGGCGTGGTCACGGTCTTGGTCGCCCTCGAGGGCCCCGTGGACCTGGGCCCGGTGAGCCTGGGGGCGGTGCTCATCCTCGGCGGGTACATCCTGGGGATGGTGGCCGTGTACCGCGCCCGGGGGGTCGAGGTCAGGCCCGAGCCGGGTTCCGAGGGTGGGGCGACGGACGCCCCTCCGCCATCGGCGAAGAGGGGTTGGCTCATGTTCGGCCTGGCGGCAGCGGGTGTCCTCGTTGCTGCCCCTCTCCTCGCGGCGAGCGCGGACCGGCTGGCGGACATCTTCGGGATCTCGGGGAGCTTCATGGGGGTGCTCGCCGTGGCGATCGTGACCACGATGCCCGAGATGAGCGTGACGTGGGGCGCACTGCGGTTGGGATCCGAGGTGATGGCCCTCGGGAACGTCTACGGGAGCTGCGCGTTCAACGTTCTCGTGCTGGGGCTGGCGGATCTCATCTACCCGCGGCCGATCTTCGCCCTCCTCGACCGTTCGCACCTTGTCGCCGGGTTGGGCGCGCTCCTGCTGATGGGGCTTGGGCTGCTGTGCGTCACCCTGCGTGCGCGGAACAGGCTCGCTGCCTCCCGCCTCGTTGCCCTGGCGATCATCGGGGGCTGGATCGGGGCGATGCTCGTTGTGTTCTCGTTGGCGCGGGGAGGCCCAAGTTAGGGCGGGCGCCGAGCTCGAACTCCATCTGGAACGCGGCCCCGCCATCCTCGTAGTACCGACGGAGGTGACGGATCACCCGAAACCCGTGGCGCTCGTAGAACCGGCGCGCGCCCTCGTTGGTGATCCGCACCTCGAGCCGGAGGAGCGGGATCCCCTCCGCGGCTGCGATCCGGATGAGCTCGGCGAGGAGAGCGCTTGCGGCTCCCCGACGCCGATGGGGCGGAGCCACCGCCAGGTCGTGGATGTGGAGCATCGGCACGTCCGCGGCGCGCTCGCGGCAGGCGACGAGGAACCCGGTCGGCGATCCCTCCTCGGCCACGAGGACCACGGTTCCCTCGTGATCGAAGTACGCGGCGAGGCGGGCCGAGGGCCAGGGGTGGGAGAAGCTCGCCGCCTCGATCGCGGCGATCGCCGGGAGGTCGGTCCGTCGCCCGAGGCGGACGTGCATGTCGCTCCTTGGGCCGCTAGCCCCGCTTCCAGAACTGCCAGAACTTGCGGGAGACGAGCGAAGCGCGGATCGTCCCGTCCTTGAGCTCGAGGGTGAAGTCCATGGGGTAGGCCTTGCCCGTTGCCCGCTCCGTAAGCTGGCAGAACGCGCTCGCCCGCCCCGAGATCTCGCCCGACTCCAGCCGGAGCTCGAGCGAGTGGATGCGGACCCCCTGCACGGCGAGCACGGCATCGGCGTGGGCGGGATCGGCGACGATGCGTACGTTCCGGTTGCCGAGCGTCACGGTGAGGCCATCCGTGAACGGGCCGCGGATCGCCTGGTTCTGGGCTTCCCAGTCGGGCGGACGGATCGCCACCGTCTCCGCGCGGGCGAGCGGGTCCGGCGCTGGCCACAGGACCACCGCCAGCAGGCCAGCCACGATGACCACCAGCGCTGCCCCGATCCACGTCTTCGCCTTCATCTCTCCACCCCTCCTCCGCGATGCGCGGCGGCGGGCCATTGTACCGGGACTGCCGTGAGCCCAAAGGTGTGTCTGTTCTGGAGGCCCTCCGTTCCCTCGCCGCGCCTGCGGCCGTGAATGCAGCTGGACGCTGTTCCTGGCTGTTCGCGCAGTGAGTGTGATGGATGCACTTGACGTTGGAAACCATCCGGATATAATTGTCGGGACTACCAGGACCCGAGACCGGGAAGGGGGTGGCGCCGGGCAACTGACCTCGACCGTCCGATAAGGGCAAACCCACGGCGACGTGGGGGCGCAAAGCCAACAGGTCCCTCAGGGATGGCTGGGTTACCGAAGCATGGTCAGGAGAACAGTTGCGCTAGTGATGATCGGGCTCGTGATCGGGTGCGCGGGGGCGTGGGGTACGAGCACCACCGCCGGCGCGCGGGCCGCGATGAGCATCCCCGCTCTCGCTCGACTGTCCCGTCCTGGGACCACCGCGGCCGGTCGGGAGATCCCGGTGTCAGTGGAGCTCCCCCCTGCGACTGCCGATGGCGGGGCGTCTGTTGAGCTGGCGAAGGCAGTCGTTCTCGTCGTGCGGAGCAACGTGCCATGGACGCTCGTCGTGCGGCCTTCCGATCCCCTGTCGCGATCGGCGGTGGAGGTCCGCACTGGGCGAGGGGAGTACCGGCCAGTTCGGCCGGAAGGGCTGGTCGTCGCCACGGGGCTGCCCGGGGTGCACGAGATCGTGCTCGACTACCGGGTGGCTGGGGACGAGGCCGGGGGGGAGGGTGAGCGCGTGCTCACCCTGGTCTACGCAGTCGAGGGATAGGCGTGCCCACGCCGATGGACGGACGCGGCGTGGGGAGATGGACGCTGGCCGAGAGCCCGCGGGGTTGGCCCGTACCATCGGGCCGAGGGGAGGTGGTCGTCCGACGGAGGGATTCCCGAGCACAGGAGAAGGTTTTCCGGAAGAAACAAGAGGTGATCGAACGGGCAAACCTGGGGCGACCCGGGGACGCAAAGCCACAGGTCTCCTTCAGGGGGAGATGGCTGGGCTGCCGAAACACCTCCAAGAGAAGCACAATTCAAACTTTCTTGGAGGTGCAGTGATGCAGGTTCGTACGCTTACGGTTGGTCTGTTGGCTTTGGGGCTTGTTGTGGGCGTGGTGGGGATGGCGCAGGTGACGGCGGGCTCGACGGCCCAGTTCACGGTGCCGGCGTTGATCCGGCTCTCGCTCTCGACGAGCACGATCAACTTCGGGACGCTCGACGAGGCGGACTACGATGCGGGTCAGAGGGATGCTCTGTCCGCGCAGGACATCCACATCTGGAGCAACAAGAGCTGGACCCTGACCGTGGCCGCCGACGCCGACACGTGGTCCGGCCCATGGGCGAAGCCGTCCACCGACCTCCTGTGGGAGGCTGCCACCGCCGATGGGCGCGTCACATCATACGTGAGCACGTTCACCGCGCTCGCGACCGGGGCGACCCAGGTCGCCGCGGGAACGAGGGGCGGGAACATCGAGCTCTCGATGGACTTCCGTGTGCTCGTGAGCTGGGAGAACGACCCCGCGGGTGACTACAGCCTGGGGTTCACCTACACGCTCACTGCCCCGTGATGAGGG
>DSBZ01000072.1 GCA_011057175.1 Candidatus Acetothermia bacterium | reverse complement strand
GACCCAGAGATCATGGGGCGTTGGGAGGAAGCCTCCGGTTCCTCACGGATCAAGGTTGTTGGGGGTCGGGGCGCCTTTGTGGTTCGATATGCTTCTCCTTTGTGTCCTTCGTGTCCTTTGTGGTGAAACACCGGGCAGCCCTGGGGTTGTGAAAGAGCTTCTACCCGCGCGAAAGCCGGTAGAGCCGATCTGAAGAAGGGCTGTACTGATCACGGATCACCCATCACGGATCACGGCTCCGCCTGGCCTAGCTCGTTTACTTGCCTCGTGGGGGCGGGGGGCGCTATACTGACGGCTGTGTGATCGAACGTAGGGAAGGGGGGTGGTAGCGGGAAGAAGGTGGTAGCGGGAGGAAAAGAGGTCCTGTCAAGATTGCGGAGGTCTATTCGGGAGGAGGGAAGATGAAGGTCAGGTTGTGGCTCTTGCTGCTGCTTTGTGCGTCGGGACTCGCCTGGGGCCAGATGACGTTCTCCGGGAGTTCGTCCGCGACGGTAAACCTCCTTCCCACCGTCAACATTGACACGGGGCTGACGCTCCAGGGCGAGTTCGGCGGGTGGCGGGTGGGAGGAACGGCGGAGTTCTTCGGAACGGATGGGTATGTGTGGCAGACGTTCGACATCGGGGGGAGGTTTGGGCCACTGAACGTGGAGTGGACCTTCTTGTTCGGTCCCCTGGCCCCCGCGTTCCTGTACACCCTCGGCACGACGAAGCTCGTCATCGGTGGGATCGAGTTCACCTTGTACTCGGCGTACGTCGGGCCCACGATCCCTGGACATTTCTTCTCCGGCGGGCCGTCGGGCGGGACGGTGGCGGTCGTCAAGCATGACCTCGGGGGGATGCCTCTCACCCTTGCTGTCGGGTTCGGGGCCCGCCTCACGGACTGTACCATCACCTACACCGGAATCGGAACGTACACGAAGACCTACCCCGTGGATCCGTGCCCGGGCGGGCTCCAGTTCACGTACTTCGAGCTTGAGGTCGAGAAGATCCCGTTCTGCTGCGGGGTGACGTTCGACGTCGGCTTCTCGTTCACCAAAGCCGGGTTCGATTTCGTCGGGCTCACCGTAAAGAGCATCCCCATCTGCTTGGGGATCTCGTTCGACACTGTGATCACCTTCACCACGACCTCCAAATCCGTGGAGATCGTGCCGAAGTGGCAGGGGATCGAGGGGTGCCTCACTGTGTATGGCGATGCCGTGTTCGTGGGCTCTGCCTGGCAGGGGATCGAGATCTACGGGTTCAAGGTCCGCTGCGAGCTCGCCGAGTGCAACTACCTCGAGTTCCTGACCGCGTTCAACGTGGGCAAGATCGAGGAGATCCTTGACGAGGACATCTTCCAGGGGCCGGAGTTCGAGTACCTGCGACTGGGGTTTTGCGGGCCCGGGTGTTGCGGCGAGAAGTACACGCTTGCGCTGACCGCGTACTTCCAGCCGACGGGGACGCTATTTGGCATCCGGCGGTTCCAGGCCGAGGCGGGCATCCCGGTCATGGCGAACTTCACCTTGAACCTCGAGCTCGGGGTCACGGTGGGCGCGGCCAGCCTGGCTGTGGGCTGGACGTTCACGTTCTAGGGGGCGGCGATGAATCGGACGAAAGCGTTGCTTGTTGTGGTTCTCGCCCTGGGGGCGGCTTTCCTCTCGGGGTGCCTGTTCGTCCCGGCGCCGCCCACGGGGATCATCGAGGGGTACGTGGTGGACCACCTTTCCGGGGAGGGAGTGGCCGGGACGACGGTGGCAGCGTGGCCCCAGGACGGCCGGCCCGAATACTGGGCGGGCACGGGTTGTTTTGAGCCCTTTGGGACCACGAACGCGGCGGGGTACTACCGCCTCGTGGTGCCGGAGGGGTTGTACACGGTGGAGTTCAGGAAGGACGGGTTTGCCACCTCTCGGGTGGAGGGGGTAAAGGTCGGGAGTACTACCCGAGTGGACATCGTCCAGAAGCCCGTTTTCGACCCGAACTGTCCTGTAGAGCCTCCCAAAGTTACGGTGAGCGGGGTTACGGAAGGGATGACTATCACCGGGCCCATTAATCTCAGGATTGACGCCAGCGGGCCGAACGACATCCAGCACATCTACGCCGCGTTCGGGAAGATGCCCGGGGCGGGCTTTCACACGAACCCCCGCGAGATCTACAGCGACACCTACACCACGGGGGAGTTCTCCATTGACCCCGCGACGTACGGGGTATCGGGGAACACGACGTTCGAGGTCGTAGTCTACGACATGAACGACAACCGGACCCACGTCATCTACCGGGTGTTCGTAACCCCGGCCGCAGATCCGGCGACGATCGCTGCGCCACTTCCTCCAGACTCGCCGACCCGGATGGCCCTCGCCGTCACTCTCTCCAAAAAGGTGGAGTTCTTCGGCGCTCCTCTCGATCCTCAGGCTGCTCCAGCCGGAGGGAACCTGTACGTCGAGCTCCGCTGGCGGAGATCCCCCGACGACCCGGCCAACGCGACGGGCTACCGGATCTACCGCAGGCTTGCTGGGGAAACCGCGTTCAGGTTGCTCTACACCGTGCAGGCCACCGGGGATGGGACCTACCTCTACCGGGACAGCACCCCCGACCTCAGGGTGGGGGTAATGGCCACGTACCGGATCACGGCCTACAAGGGCACGGTGGAGTCGGCGCCGATCGAGGCTTCCACCACCCCGCTTCCGCCGTGGGACGTGCGGCTCGTCTCCCCGGCCGATGGGGCGACAGAGGTCGGGCTATTGCCGACGTTCACCTGGGCACCCACCGCGTTGGTCGGGACTACCCAGCGCTACCGCGTATGGATCCTTGACACCGCGCATGGGGCACCGTACTACATCCCCTCCGAGCTCCTTGACAACGAGACCTCCTGGACGTTTACCGGGATTCCAGAGACCCCGTATGAGCGGCTCCAACCGCACCGGATGTACCAGTGGGGGGTAGATCTGGCGATCGCTTACGACGACGCCACGAGCCCGACCGCGGTGTCGGTGGCGGTAAACGACGGCGTCCTTGAGGACTACCCGTTCCTGATGCCCAAGGACTTGTTTACGTTCACCACCAGAGACTGGTGAGGAGGTGAGAGATGAACAAGAAGACAGCGATCGCGATGCTAGGAGTGGTGGGGCTGTCCCTCCTCCTTGCCGGCTGCACCGGGCTGCTCCAACACTCGGCGCCCATAGAGGCGGTGCCGATCGCCCCGAGCGATCCGAAGGCGGTGAGGAGCATCGATCCCCGCCTCCTCGGCGAGGGGCTGATCCAAGAAGGGGCAGAATATGCCGACGACCGGATCATCGTCGGGTACCTGAGCAACAAAATCGGAGAACAGGCCCTGCAGAAGGTGCTAGCCCTCGTGGGCGGACAGATCGTCGCCAGCGTGGAGCTGGGTGAAATCGTGATCGTCGAGATTGAGCTCGGGGGCAACCTGGACGTCCCCGAGGCCCTTGGGATGGTCATGCTCCTCGTGACGGGCCAGCTCGGTGAGCGCCCGGTCGAGGGGCTCCCTGCTGAAAAGGGAGAGTCCTCAAGGACTTCGCCGAACTTGGAGCGGCAGCGGCTTGAAGGGATCGTGTTCGCCGAGCCGGACTACATCATCGAGCCGCCGGAGCCGATTCTGGAGCCGATAGATCTAAAAGGCGCGCTCGAACCCGAGGTCTACGACCCCAACGCCGACCTCCGCCCGTTCCAGTGGGCCCTCGACGCGGTGAACGCCGATGCCGCGTGGGCCACCGGGTACACCGGGAAGGACATCGTCGTGGCCGTCATCGATACCGGCGTGGACTCTACCCACCCCGACCTCGTCGGCCAGGTGGTCCGTAGATACGATCCCGAGCTGGACATGGAGATGGACTCCAGCATAGACTATGACTCCTACGGCCATGGGACCCACTGCGCCGGGATCATCGCCGCCAAGAACGACGGGAAGGGTGTAGTGGGCCTGGCTTACAACGCCAAGATCATGGACGTGCGGATCTTCAACCCTGACTTCGTGGGAACGGTTCAGTGCGCCGGCGGGATAAAGTGGGCGGTGGACAACGGGGCCCAGGTGCTCAGCAATTCCTGGGGCGGCTGGGTCTACAACCAAGCCATTAAGGCCGCCTGCGACTACGCCCTCGCCAACGGGGTTGTGGTCGTGGCCGCGGCCGGGAACGACACGTACGCAACGTGGACGAACCCGGCAAGCTACGCCGGGGTAATCGCCGTTGCCGCGACCACCCCCCACAACAGGAAGGCCAACTTCTCCACCCCTGGGACGTGGCTCTCCGTGTCCGCCCCTGGAACCAGGGTCCTGTCGAGCGTCCGTTCCCAGGAGACCCAGGAGGGGACCGGGCTTCCCCTCCTCTACAGCTACTGGAGCGGGACCTCGATGGCCTGCCCGCACGTTGCAGCGCTTGCCGCAATGATCCTGGAGAAGTTCCCAACAGCGACCCCATACCAGGTGAAGAACCTCATCGAGCGGACGGCCAAGGACATCGAGGCCGCCGGGTTCGACACCGGCACCGGCCACGGCCTGATCCAGGCCGACAAGGCCGTGACGACGTCCCTCCCCGCCAACACCGGGGCGGCGCTGCGGATCAATGTGGTCACCGAAAGCTCGATGTCTCTGTGGGGCCAGTGGTGGCCCCTGCCCTACATGGACGTCACCCTCCGCAAGGGCGGCCGGATCATCAACCGCGGCCAGACCGACCTTTTGGGTCGGGTATACTTGGGATTCCCCCAGGGGGACTACGACTGGTGGCTATCCAACACAGGCCTGGCGTACTTCCCGGTGCTCGAACCGGGGACGTACGAGGTTGTGGTCGGCGGGGACGACTGCGTGGCCTGGGGATGGTACCGGACCGCGAACCGCGTCACCGGGAGGGCCACGGTCACGTTGACCCCGGGCGGGGTCCACACCGTGGACGTCAAAGTGAACACGACCCTCGAGGTCACCCTGACCTGGATCGGCGGCGCCGCGGATACGGACATCGACCTTGCTGTCTGGGAGCCGGGCGCGGGGTGGACCTTCGCCTGGAACCCGGGTTTCTGGGGCTCCTGGACGCCTGATCAGTCTGGTCCGAGCGGAACGGAGACGTACACCCTTTACGCTCCTGGAGCGGGCCCCTTTGGCGGCCATTATGACGACGAGTTCTACGACTTGGCCGTGGTGTTCAACGGCGGCGCGCCGGCCACGGTTACGGTCACGGTCAAGCAAAACGGTGTGACAGAAAACTACACCTTCGATTTGACCACACCGGGCTGGTATTACGCTTATACCGCTGGCCCACCGGAAAGCCGCTGGCCCAATTGGTGGAACGATTATCCAGGGCCTTACGTGTTCTGACCCCCGCACTTTAAG
>DSBZ01000180.1 GCA_011057175.1 Candidatus Acetothermia bacterium | reverse complement strand
GCGGCTGCTTCTCGACTGGCTGCGGGTGCTCGCTGAGTTCGCGTAGTAGGTGGGGGAAGGAGGTGCGGGATGAACCCCACGGAAGTCCGCCCGGGCATCCACTGGGTGGGGGTGAACGACCGCCGACTGGAGCAACGAGGCGGGGCCGAGTCCTGCGCTGCCTGGGTGGCCAAGGAAGGAGGGGCCATGCGGCAGGTTCCTGACGTGATGATGTTGACCCCCCATGGTGATCCCCTCGGAACCATCGGGGCACCGGAAATTGGGGGCCAGTGCATCTACGTCCGCGAGCTGTCGGCTCACCTGGCGCGTCTCGGTCTCAACGTGGTCGCGTTCACCCGGGACCGCGGGGAAGGAAAACCTCCGGTGGAGAGCATCTGCAGCGGAGCGTGGGTCGAGCGTGTGCCCGTAGGCCCCCGGCGTTTCGTGCCCAAGGAGGAGATCGGCCCATTCCTCAGCGACTTCGCACGGGTTGTATCCCAGAGGCTTGGGGCACACACGGTGATTCACTCCCACTTTTGGGATGGAGCGGCGGTGGCGCAGCAGCTGGCGGCGGGGAGGACCTGGGTTCACGCGTCCCATTCGTTGGGCAAGCGGAAGTACGCGCAAGTTACCCCGGAGGAGCGGGCGCGCCATGCCGAACGGTTCGAGTTCGAGGGCCGGGCATGCCAACGCAGCACATGGCTTGTCGCCTCCACGGCGGCGGAAGCGGAGGACCTTGTCCACCTATACGGGGCGCCCCGGGAGAGGATCCGCGTCATCGCCCCTGGTGTGGACACGGGGCGGTTCGCCCCACCCGAGGATCGAGAGCGCTGCAAGGAGGAGTTTGGGCTTGCGCCGGGGGTTCCCGCAGTGGGGACGCTGGGGCGACTCGACCCCCGGAAGGGGTTTGACCTGTTCATGCTCTGTGCAGAGCGACTGCTGCGTCGGGGTTTGGATGTCCAGTTCTTGCTGAGTACGGGGACCGGCTCCGATGCGAGCGAGGTCGAGGCGCGAAGGCGCCTCGAGAGGCTGTGGAACGACTTGGGGTTAAGAGACCGCCTGCGGTGGGTGGACATCGTCCCTCAGGAACGTCTGCCTCGATTTTACGGGGCACTGGACGTGTTTGTGCTCCCGTCGCGCTATGAGCTCTTCGGGATCGTGATGCTGGAGGCGATGGCCTGTGGGGTTCCTCTCGTCGCCACGGACAACGGGGGACCCGCAGAAGTGATCCGTCCCGGGGTGGACGGACTCCTGGTGGACGTGACGGACGTGGATGCGCTGGCCGACGCGGTGGGTGCAATCTTGAAGAGCCCCGCTGCCGGGCGCGAGATGGGAGCCGCAGGACGACAACGGGTGGTGACCGGGTACAGCTGGAGCGCCTCCGCCGAACGTCACCGACAGCTCTACGGGTTGTAGGCCAAGGAGGCCTCGTGCAGGGGGACAAGCTGGTCATTGGGGACGAACACCGGTGGGCAGCGGGGGAGCTCGTGCCGATGGTCCTACAAGCGTTAACCTACAAAGGCGCTCCGCTGGTGGTCACCGTGGCCGGGGAGTCGGGGGCCGGAAAGTCCGAGGTGGCGTTCGAGCTGGCCCGCAGACTGGAGGCACAAGGGTTCCGTACCATTGTGATCCAGCAGGACGACTACTTCTTCTATCCTCCCCTGACCAACGCGCGCCTGAGGAGGGTGTCCCTGGACCACGTAGGCGTGTCGGAGGTGAACCTGGAGGCACTCGACGCCACGGTGCGGGAGATCCGAGGGGGCTCCCCCCGGGTGGTGAAGCCATTGGTGATCTACGAGGAAGATCGGATCACCCAAGAGGAGCTCGACGCGGCTGGGGTCCAGGTGGTGATTGTCGAAGGGACCTACACAACTCTTCTTCCCTCGGCCGGGTTGCGGATCCTCCTCGAGAGGCCGTATCATGAACTCCAGCTGGCTCGCCGGCAGCGAGGCCGGGAGGCTCAGGATGAGCACCTGGAAGCGGTTTTGGCGATTGAGCACCGTATCATCGCTGGCCACCGCGAACGGGCTGACGTGGCTGTCGACCTCTCCTCCCGCTCCGTGGAGCGTCTTTGCTCCTTTCGGGCCAAGCTTCCGCCCGGCCTTGAGGCGGGCGAGCCCGCAAGGGGGTGATCGCAGGGAACAAAGCTAGGGACTGGGTCTCATGCGCAAACCAGTTAGTTCCACAAGGAGGAAGGAATGCGGAAAGCAATGCTTGTCCTACTGTGCTTAGTGGTGTTCGCGGGAGTTGGGTTCTCCCAGCAGAAGACGGTGTACGTGATGCACGGCTGGCCTGGTCAGCAGGCAGTGGCGTTTGCCAAGGTGGTCCAGGCGTTCATGGAGGCGTACCCGGATATCAACGTGGTCACCGAGATCGTGGGCCGCGATCGCCCGGCGATCCTGGCCACTCGCCTGGCAGCCGGTAACCCCCCCGACGTCAGCCCGATCCCTTGGCTCGGTCTGATGGCGGAGTGGGCTCGTGCTGGCTACCTCGTCCCCCTGGACGGGCTCGTGGACGTCTCCGAGCAGATCCCCGCCCTGACCCCCCTCGGGTACGTGGACGGGAAGCTCTACGGTACCTGGCAGTCGGCGAACGTGAAGAGCCTTGTGTGGTACAACGTCAAGGCGTTCGTGGAGAAGGGCTATCAGGTCCCCACGACTTGGGACGAGCTGATCGCCCTGTGTGACCGCATTGTCGCCGACGGGGGTGTGCCGTGGTCCATCGGCCTCGAGTCGGGAGCGGCTTCCGGCTGGCCGGGAACGGACTGGATCGAGGACATCATGCTCCGCACTGCGGGGCCTGAGGTTTACGACCAGTGGGTGAACCACGAGATACCCTGGACGGACCCGGCGGTGGTCGAGGCGTGGGAGAAGTTCGGGCAGATTGCCCTGAACCCCGCGTACGTCCTCGGCGGCCCCGTTGGGGCACTCACCACCAACTTCGGGGATGCGGGGGCTCCGTTGTTCACTGACCCGCCCCAGGCGTACCTGCTGAAGCAAGCCACGTTCATCCAGAGCTTCATCCTCAACCAGAAACCCGATCTCGTCCCTGGGGAGGACTTCGCAGTGTTCCCGTTCCCACCCATTGACCCGAAGTTTGGCACCCCCGTGCTCGGCGGAGGCGACGTGTCGGTGGTTTTCAACACCGGCGGTCCCCTGAACGGGACACGGGAGGAGGTCATCACCTTCGTCCAGTTCCTGTCATCGGTAAAGGCTCAGGAGATCTGGGCCCGGGAGCTGGGCGAGATGGCCGCCAACAAGAACATTGATCCGGTGGCCACCTATCCCGACCCCATTGCCCGCGCCGCCTGGCAGATGCTGCTGACGGCGGATTCGTTCCGGTACGACGGGTCCGATCTCATGCCGGGTGCCGTCGGTGCCGGCTCGTTCTGGCAGGGTGTTCTTGACTACGTGAGTGGCGTCCCACTGAAGACTGTGCTCGACTATATTGAGAGCACCGCGGTCGACGCCTACGGGTACTAGCTTGTCCATGGGGAGCGGCCGGGCCCGCCCAGGGCCCGGCTGTTCCCCGCTAGCTGGACGGACCACGGAGGTGGCGGTGTGCTGAAGACCAAGAAGTGGCACCCGTGGGTCTTTGTAGGCCCCGCACTCCTCATCCTCACGTTCTTCTTCGTCTACCCGGCGGTCGCCACCATTTGGCGTTCCTTCTACGGCTCGGGGCAGGAGCTGTTTGGCCCCAACGTTCGTCATGTGGGGTTAGCGAACTGGCGCTACGTCTTCACGAACCCGACCATGACCCGGGCGCTGCGCAACAACGCACTTTGGGTGGGCGTGTTCACCCCTGTGACCGTGGGGCTGGGCCTGATCCTCGCGGTGCTGCTCGACCGTGTGAAGTACGAACGTGTCCTGAAGTCGATCATCTTCGTTCCGGCTGCGATCTCCTACGTGGGGGCGTCGATCATATGGAGATTCGTCTACGCCTACCGCCCGGTCGGACTCTCGCAGATCGGTGTTCTGAACGCCCTCGTAGTGGCCCTTGGAGGGGAGCCTCAGGGGTGGCTGATCCTGCGCCCGTGGGTCAACAACCTCCTCCTCATCGCGGTCGGGATATGGATCTGGACTGGCTTTTCCATGGTGATCTTCTCCGCAGCGTACAAGAACATCCCCCGGGACCTCCTCGAAGCAAGCCGAATCGACGGGGCCAACGAGTTCCAGGTCTTCCGCCGGGTCACCCTCCCCCTTCTCAGGCCCACGGCCGAGGTGGTGGGCGTGACGATGGTGGTCCAGGTGTTGAAGGTGTTCGACATCGTCTACGTGATGACGAACGGCAACTACGAGACCGAAGTCGTTGCCAACCGGATGTACAAGGAGATGTTCAACTTCTTCAACTACGGGCGGGCCAGTGCGATTGCTGTTGTCCTCCTTCTGATGCTGATTCCGTTCATGATCCTCAATGTGCGCCGGCTCGCTGGCCAAGGAGGTGTCCAGTGAACCCGGTTCGACTGCTGCCCCGAATGCCGCTTCACGTGTTCCTGGTCGTGATTGCGTTCCTGTGGTTTATCCCTACGCTGGGCCTCCTGATCACGTCGTTCCGCACACCGGGGGACATCGTGAGCTCGGGTTGGTGGACGACCATTCCCGGCTTGTTCCAGCCGGGGCAGTTTGCCTTGGACAACTACCTCAGAGTCCTCAACCAGGAAGGGCTGGGGGTGGCGTTTCGCAACAGTCTGTTCATCAGCGTCCCCGCCACGCTGATCTCGGTGATCGTCGCCTCCTTGGCATCGTACGCGTTCGCGTGTATGGGGTTTCCCGGGCGGCGCCTCCTGCTGGTCCTCGTGGTGGCGTTGATGGTGGTCCCCCTCCAGATGACATTCATCCCCGTCCTTCCCATCTACCGGAAGCTGAGGCTGGCAGGGACGTACCCGGGGATCTGGCTTGCTCACACCGCCTACGGACTTCCCCTCACCACATTTCTTATGTACAGCTTCATGTCCGGAATCCCCAAGGACTTGTTCGACTCGGCGTCCATCGACGGGGCGGGACCGTTGAAGACGTTCTTCCGCATTGTGCTTCCGATCTCGGTTCCTGCCCTCGCCTCTGTGTTCATCTTCCAGTTCCTGTGGATTTGGAATGACATGCTGGTGGCCCTGGTGTACGTGGGAGCCACACCGCGGGTGGCGCCGATCACCGTGGCGGTGGCGAACTTGGTCACCAACCGTGGACAGAACTGGGAGCTCCTTACGGCAGCTGCGTTTCTGACCATGATCCTTCCGTTGGTGGTGTTCTTCTTGCTCCAGCGGTACTTCGTGCGCGGAATCCTCGCCGGGGCCGTTAAGGGATGAGAGCCCGCCGAGGCCAGGGGGCGCAGGAGCTCGTCACCCCCTACGGGTTCCGAACGCTCAGCCCCTGTCACCCCGACTACTCCCCCACCGGCTACCACCAGGGTTCGATCTGGCCCTACGAGCAGTGGTTCATCGCCCGCG
>DSBZ01000051.1 GCA_011057175.1 Candidatus Acetothermia bacterium | reverse complement strand
GCCCCGAGCGAGAGGATGAGCCCCAACTCACGCGTCCGCTCGAGCACCGACAGGTAGATCGTGTTCAGCACCACCAGCCCCCCGAGGGCGAAGAAGACCGCCCCCACGATCAGGAGGGCCGGGGTCAGGAGACCCATGTAGGTCGCCACCATCGGGACGAGCTCCCGCCAGTCCTGCACCTCGTACCCCGCGGGGAGGGCGGCCCGTAGGTCCCGAACGAGGCGATCGAGCGCGGCTTGGTCCCGTGGGCTCTCCACGCTGGCCACGCGGATCACGATCGCCGTCGCGGCAGTCTCGCTCCGTGCGAGCTTGCGCGCCATGGCGAGGTCGGCGTAGACCACCGTTCGCCCGAGGGTCGCCTCCGGGGCCTGGTACACCCCGACCACCGGCGCCCGGATCGCGCCCAACCCCGCCTCCGGGTGCGCGCCGAGGAGGACGATCTCGTCTCCCACCTCTACCCCAAGGAGGCGCGCGAGCTCTTCGCCGACGAGAACCCCGGGGGCCCCCGTGAAGAGGAACGATCCGCCGACGAGTCGGTCGGACAGCCAGCTGACCGCCACGATCTCCTCAGGGACGATCCCCCGCACCTGGATCGTCCGCGACCTCTCCCCGGCGCTCGCCAGGGCTGGAAGATCGAGCCGCACCGTCCAGCTTTCGACTCCCTCGACCTCCCTCAGGACCCCCAGGGCATCGGAGGGATCGCGCATGAGCGGGAGCGCTTCCCCCCTCGCCCTCGTCGACGCGGCACGGATTTGGGCGTGGCCCGTATCGAACTGCGTTGCGGTCTCGAACATGTCCCGGAGGTTCGCGTTGGCGAATCCGAACATGAGGACAAGGAAGTACACCGGGACCAGGACCGCCAGGAGAGTGAGGAGCGTCCGCCGCCGGTTCCGCAGGAGGTGCCGTAGCGCAACCCTCACTTCCCCCCCTCCAGCCGTTCCACCGTGAAGAACGATGCGTCGAGCCCGATCTCGAACTCGGGATCGAGGATCCGTTGGATGGCCCGATCGCCGTTCGCGTCCACAACCACGACCTCGGTGGGGAACAGCACATCCCCGACCCGGAGCGGTTCCCCGAACGTCACCGCGCGAACGACGCCGCCGCGTTGGTCGTAGTACACGATCTCCGAGAGGACATAGTCCGCCGTCACGGTGACCTCGAGCTTCCCGTAGACGACCGGTGCCTCCGGCCGCGGGACGAGGGTGAGGAGGTACCCGCCCGGCTCGTCGGTCGGGCCCAGGATCGCCTCGGCATGGGCGTCGAAGTCGCGGAAGAGCGTCCCCGGGGCGAGATCCCCGAGCGACGGCCCCGCGCCGAACAGCGCCTGCGTGAGCCCGATCGCGGGGAGGGCGACCGCGGTCCCCACCGTTGGACTGTAGTACCACAGGTCATCGCCCACCTGGAGGTAGCCCGATCCCGCGTCAACCTCCGGCTCCAGGATGCGGACAAGGGCTCGGTCCTCGCCGAGCGTCCACACCTCCATCAGGTAACGGTAGGTTGTTCCGGAGATCGTGATCTCGAGCTCGACCCGGGCGTGGAAGCTCTCCGCCCCCAAGGTCGCGCGCACCCGCTCGAGGATCGCCTCGGCATCGAGGGGCTCCTCTTGGCCGGAAACCGCGCCCACGCTCGTAACGATGACAAGAATCGCAACGAGGACGCTCAATCGGGTCAACGTTCGTCACCCCTCGTGGATGGCCGTCACCGGCTCCAGCCGGTTCGCCCGCCGCGCCGGGTACCACGCAGCAACGAGCGCCGTGAACACGACCACGCTGAACGCGGCCACCCAGTACCACCCCGAGGCAGCAGCGTAGATCACCGTCGGCATCCCCAACGAGCCGCTCACCTCCCGCACGAACGACGAGAAGTCGAGGCCGTTCCTGCCGAGGTAGAGGAGCCCCGCGTAGCCGATTCCGCCCCCGATGGCGAACCCCATCGCCCCGACGAGCGTGGACTCGAGGAGCACGATCCCGGCGAGGGCCCGGCGGCTCATCCCGAGGGCGGTCATCACCCCGAACTCCCGCGTGCGCTCGATCACGGAGTAGAGCGTGGTGTTGGCCACGCCGAACCCCGCGAGGAGGCTGATCATGATCACGAACGGGATGAGCTTCACCGTGGAACCGGAGATCATCACCCGCGCCAGGGGGTTGAGGTCGAAGTAGTCGGCGACCGCGAGGTCGCGGTCCGCAACGAGCCGCCGGCGCGCCTCCGCGATCGCCCGCTCCAGCGACGCCCCGCGTGGGAGCCCCACGACGAGGGCCGTTGCCCCCGGAATCCCTGAGAGTTCCCGCACGTCGTCGAGGGGGACGATGGCGGCCCGTTCCAACTCCACCACCGTCGGGCGGAAGAGGCCAACGGCTACAGACGCCCGCGACTTCGCTCCCGCCCTCCCGCTCACCACGACGACCACCCGTTCTCCCAGACGCACATCCAGCTCCCCAGCCAGCGCTGTCGAGAGGAGGACCTCCCCGCTCCCCGCGAGGTACCGGCCAGCGACGACCAGCTCGGGAAGCCGCGTCACCGACCGCTCGGCCACCGGGTCGATCCCCCGGAGGACCACACCGTCCGTCCCGTAGGCGCTGCGCAGCATCGCGCCCACCTCCAGGCGCGGCGCGATCCCGGAAAGTCCCATCCCGACGAGCGCCTCCTCCGCCCGCGCGAGCTGCTCGGAGGAGAGAGCGTTCTCCAGCGCGGGATCGGCGCCGTATGCGGCGGTCCGAACCTGGAAGCTTCCGTGGTTCTCCGCGACCTGGGCCGCGGTCATCGAGCTGACGAACCCATCGACAATCCCGAACAGGACGAGGATGACGAGGCTCCCGAACGCGACGATCCCCGTCATGAGGACCGTCCGCTGGGGGTGCCGCCACAGGTTCCGCCACGCCATCCGGAGGAGGCCCGTCATCGCCTCCTCCCCGCCGGGCACGTCAAGCCGTCGGCCACCACCTGGGTGAGTCGCTTCACCAGGCGAGGGTACAACTCGGGCGCGAGGTGCTTCCGGTAGTAGGGGAGCAGCTTGATGATCCCGAGCACCGCGAAGATCTCGTCCAGGTCGCCCTCGACGATCCGGCCCTCCGCCTGTGCCGTCTGGATGGTGCCGAAGAGGGGCGCGAGGGCGTCCATCGCCCGCCTCTGGTACTCCTGGAGGTCCAGGTGGCCCTCGAGGAGCTGGGCGAGCTCGCGGGGGTCGGCCGCCGCCGCCCGCACGATTTCGTCGTCCTCGACGAGGGTGACCAACTCCTCCTGGAAGCGGACGAGGGCCTCTCGGGTGTCGTCCGTGGCCGCGAACGACCGGTCGACGAGCTGTGCGACCATCCGCGGGAGCTCTTCCAGGAGGACGTGGCCGTAGAGGGCCTCCTTGGAGCGGAAGAAGAGGTAGAAGGTTCCCTTGGCGATGCCCGCCGCGCGGGCGAGCTCCTCGACCGTGGTCTTCTTGAGCCCGTGGCGGGCGAAGAGCTCCTGGCCCGCCTCGAGCAGTCGGGCCCGGATCGCTTCCCGCTCGGGCCGGGTCAACGGGCGGGGCATGGCCAGTACCCTTTGACCGAATGTGATCGTATGGTCACAGGGTCATACTATCCCGCGCGGGGGCGTTGTCGAGGGTGGGGCCAGCGGCTATACCTCGTCTCCGTGAAGAGGGTGCGGATCTACACCGACGGCGCGTGCATCGGGAACCCCGGCCCGGGCGGCTGGGCGGCGGTTCTGATCTCCGGAGCGCATCGCAAGGAGATCTGGGGCCGCGAGGGGAGGACGACGAACAACCGGATGGAGCTCCGGTCGGCGATCGAGGCGTTGGCCGCGCTGCGCGAGCCGGCGGAGGTGGACCTGTACACGGACTCCACGTACCTCAAGCGGGGGATCACGGAGTGGCTGCCGCGGTGGAAGGAGCTCGGGTGGCGGCGGCGGGAGGGGAAGCGGCTCGTGCCGGTGGCGAACGAGGACCTGTGGCGGGAGCTTGATCGGCTCGTCGGTATCCACCGGGTGCGCTTCCACTGGCTTGCCGGGCACGCCGGGGACGTAGAGAACGAGCGGGCCGACGCCCTCGCCCGCCGGGCGGCCGAAGGGGCGGGAGGATCATGAGCCCGGTGCGGGCCAACCCGAGCGGCCGGGGCGCCGAGGACGAAGTGACCGTGTTCGTGACCGGCGATCCCCATCTCCTCGCCGAGGCTCATCACAAGCTTCTCGCTCTCCCTGCTCCACGGGCAAGCAACCCGTGGTGGTGGCCGCTGCGCCGCCTCGTGTTCGGGGGGTAGTCGCCCGGGGGCCGTGCGCGATATCATCAGCACGGAGGTGACAGCCGTGCGTAGGGTGAGCGTCGCGGCAGTCGTTCTTCTGGTCTTCTTGGGTGTCCTCGGTATGGGATCGAAGCGGGTGTTCATAGAATCCATCAGCGGATACGACAGCGAGACGGTGAACTGGTCGTCCACCTATCTGACCCAGTGGGTTCGTTCGCTCGGGCATACCATTGTGTCGTCGCCTACTGCAGCGGACTACCTTGTGCGTTTCGCAGTGGTCAACGCCTCCACCATGCGTCCGTTCAACTGGTGGATTCTGTTGTTCCCGTTTTGGCCAATCGTCCCTATCACGTCCGTTGAAGCTGATGTCGTTCTGTTCATGTCTGTTCGAACCGCTGACGAAAGGGTGGTGTTCACCAACCAGGCTGGAGGAACATCTTCGGCTTGGTGGTTTGGAGATTTCGTGAGCCGGTCAAGTCAGAAGAAGGCTGCTTTTGAGAAGGCGTTCAGAGCGCTAACGGTCACAGCGCATCTACCCTAAGAGTATCCCGTCGGTGAGGCTCAACTGGTGGTGGCCGCTGCGAAGGTGGGTCTTCGGGTGAACATGGGCAGAACGGAGGTGATTCAGGAGCGGGGACCGTGGCGTGGGGTGGAGCATGTGGAGTTCGAGACCCTCGATTGGGTAGACTGGTTCAACACAGAGCGGCTCTTGGGGCCGATCGGGCACATGCTACCCGCCGAGTTCGAGGAGCTACACGACCACCCCGAGGAGGCTCCGGCCCTCGTGGCCGGACTAAGGTGAAGGACCCTCCGGAGAACCCGGGGCGGTTCAGACAGGATCCAATGCGACATCTGTGGAGAGATGAGAGCGCACTCGTCACTTTGGCGGAGGCTCATGAGGTAGAGGCAGCGATCGATTTCTTTGTGAGGGTCGCAGAGGAAAAGAAGTTGGTTGTGACAAGGCAAGAATTGGCCGCATTCCCTGATACTGCACTGTACCTTCTCTTGTACTAAAACCAGAATCTCGTCGCAGCACTGAAACTAGTCTTCCGGGATGAGATTGCTGGTCTGCCAATTCTCTCGTCCTGGCCAAAGTTACGATGCAGGGCAGCAGACGACGTCGCAGAACTAGCTATTCTCGCAGTCGCGAAGGACAACCGGGGAGCAGAACGCTCTTTCGGGCCGCTCTGCATTGAAATGTGGCGCCTCTGCGT
>DSBZ01000112.1 GCA_011057175.1 Candidatus Acetothermia bacterium | reverse complement strand
GGTACGCGCCTTGGGGAGGCATCTCGTGCGTGTGATGTGGTCGATGCTTACACAGGATCGAGATTACGAGCTGCGAGAGGACTCATGCTCGGGTTGACAAAACCAGCGGGATGTTCAGATCTTCCGCTTCTTGGCGCGCCCCCGCTTCGGCCTTTGCGCGGCCGGAGCGGGGCTCTCTTCCACAAGCGAAGGGCAATCGGGGTTTGAGCAGCGCTGGCCCCGGCGGGGATCGTCGTACACGACGCCCTCCCCACACATCGGGCAGGTCTCCACCGGCCGCCCAGGGACGCGGAACCGGCAATCGGGGTATCGGGAACAGGCATAGAACGTTCCGTAGCGCTTCCCGAACCGCTCCACGAGCTCCCCCTCCCGGCACTGGGGGCAGGTGACCCCGCTGGGCACGGGCGAGGTTGCCTTGCAGCTTGGGCAGGAGAGGTACCGCCCGTAGCGGCCATGTCGGACAACCATCGGGGTCGCGCACTTCGGGCAGGGGGTCGGGGGGGCGGACTCGACTGCGGCCAGACCCTCCCCGAGCTCGACGCGGTCCGGCGTATAGCGGAAAGGAACGTGAGGGGGGAGGGGCTTGGTGGTCCGGCACCCTGGGTACCGGGAGCACCCGAGGTAGAGGCTGCCTCGCCACACGCGGACCTCCATCGGCGCCCCGCATGACGGGCAAGCGACGTCGCTTAGTGCCTGGAACGGCTTCCTGCCTGTGGAGAGCGCTGCCTCCACCGTGTGCAGCTTGGGGGAGAACCAGCGGTAGAACGAGCGGAGGAGCTCGCCCCGCCCGAGATCGCCTTCCTGAATCCGGTCGAGATCAGCCTCCATCCGCGCCGTGAACGCCTCCTCGATCGTCTCCGGGAAATACAAGCGCAGAAGGTCGGTCACGAGGTGCCCGAGGAGGGTAGGACGGAGCGAACTCCCCTCGCGCACGACGTATCCCCGGTCCTGGATCACGGACACGATCTGAGCGTAGGTGCTGGGGCGGCCGATCCCTTCCTGCTCGAGCTTGCGGACGATCCCCGCTTCGGTGAACCGCCGCGGGGGCTCGGTCATGTGTTCCTCGACCTCGATCTCCGGCCGGGGGAGTTCCAGGCCGGGTGCGAGCGCCTCGGGGAGGGGCGCCGCTTCGTCGTCGAGCCGAGCCACGGGGAGCACTGCGGTGAAGCCCGGGGACACCATCCGCGAGGAGGATGCGTGAAACAGCCGATCTGCAGCGCGGATGGCGACCTTCCGCCGAGCCCAGACCCCGTCCGCCATCTGGGTCGCGATGAACCGCCGCCAGATGAGGTCGTAGAGCCTGCGCTGCTCCGGGCTGAGGTGAGGGGCCACCTCCTCTGGCGTCCGCGCGACCTGGGTGGGACGGATCGCCTCGTGGGCGTCCTGGGCCCGCCGCTTGTTCCGGAAGTGCCGGGGTTTCGGGGAGAGCGCCTTCGCCCCAAACGCCTCCCTCACGAACGCCCGCGCCGCGGCGATCGCCGAATCCGCCACACGGACGGAGTCCGTGCGCATGTAGGTGATGAGCCCCACCATCTCCCTCCCGATCGCCACCCCCTCGTACAGGCTCTGGGCGATCTGCATCGTGCGCTTGGGGGAGAACCCGAGCTCGCTCGACGCCGCCTGCTGGAGGGTGGAGGTGATGAACGGGGGCGGTGGTCGGCGGATGACCTCCTCCTCCTTGACCTCTTCCACCACGAACCGGGCCCTGGGGAAGGCCGTTCGCAGCGCGTCCACTTCGTCCAGGGAGGTGAGCCGACCGTCGAGGCGCGCCGTGAACGGTGGCTCCCCGGGGAAGAGGGCGGCCACCTCCCAGTACGGCTCGGGGACGAAGCGCTGGATCTCCAGCTCGCGATCGCAGATGAACCGCAGGGCGACGGACTGCACGCGACCAGCGGACAGGCCCTCGAACCGCCTCCCCGCCAGCACCCGTGAAAGAAGGGGGCTGATCTGGTACCCCACCAGCCGGTCCAGGATCCGGCGCGCCCGCTGGGCCTCGACCTTGGCGAGGTTGATCCGACCCGGGTGCGCGAGCGCCTCCCGCACCGCCTGGGGGGTGATCTCGTGGAGGAGGACCCGCGCATACCGGTCCCCATCGCCGAGAAGCTCCATCAGGTCATAGGCGATCGCTTCCCCCTCCCGGTCCGGGTCGGTGGCGAGGTAGACCCGGGGCGCATCCGCGGTCTTCTTGCGGAGCTCGGAAAGGAGCTTGCGGTCCCGCACCACCCACTTCGGGGTGAACGCGTCATCCAGTTCCACCCCGAGCTCCTTCTCGGGGAGGTCGCGGACGTGTCCCTTCGAGGAGAGGATGACGAACTCCTCTCCGAGGTAGGAAGCGAGGGTGCGGGCCTTGGTCGGCGACTCGACGATCACGACGCGCTTGGGCATGGTTGCAGGCGCGCATTATCGGGGGGGGCGATGTCGAACGCAAGGACCCAACGAAGGAGCCCCGGCCAGGGGGCCGGGGCTCGTTGTCGGTTGCACGGCGGCCTAGTACTCGGGCGGAGGAGTGGGCATCGTGTCCTTCTTCTCCTCCTTGATCTCCGCCACCAACGCCTCGGTCGTGAGGAGCATCCCCGCGATCGAGGCCGCGTTCTGGAGCGCGGACCGCGTGACCTTGGTCGGGTCGATGATCCCCGCCTCGAACATGTCGCGGAACTGCTCGGTCTCGACGTCGAATCCGATCGCGTCCTTCTCCTGCTTCAGCCGCTCCACGATCAGGGCGCCCTCGAACCCCGCGTTCTCCGCGAGTTGCCGAGCGGGGAGCTCGATCGCCTTCCTCAAGAGCTGGACGCCGACCTTCTCGTCTCCCTCCAGCTCCTTTTCCAGCTTCTCGAGCGCCTGCAGGGTGCGGAGGAGGGCGACGCCGCCACCAGGGAGGATCCCCTCGTCCACCGCGGCCTTCGTCGCCTCGAGGGCGTCCTCCATGCGGTGCTTCTTCTCCTCGAGCTCGGTCTCCGTGGCCGCGCCGACCTTGATGACGGCGACGCCGCCGGCGAGCTTGGCCTTGCGCTCCTCGAGCTTCTCCCGGTCGTAATCGCTGTCAGTGCCCTTGATCTGCTCCTCGATCTGCTCGATGCGGGCCTTGATCGCCTCGGGGTTGCCCTTCCCACCGATGATCGTCGTGTCCTCGTGGTCCACCCGGACCCGCTCCGCGCGGCCGAGCATGTCGAGGGTGGTGTTCTTGATCTCCATCCCCGCGTCCTCGGCCACCACCACGCCACCGGTGAGGATCGCGATGTCCTCGAGCATCGCCTTGCGACGGTCGCCGAACCCCGGCGCCTTCACCGCGCACGAGGCGAGCGTCCCCTTGAGCTTGTTGAGGACCAAGGTGGACAGGGCCTCGCCCGTGACGTCCTTGGCAATGATGAGAAGGGGCTTCCCCGTCTGGGCGACCTTCTCCAGCAAGGGGATCATCTCCATCGCGTTCTTGAGCTCGCGGTCGGTGACGAGGATGTAGGGGTTCTCGAGTTCGACCTCCATCTTCTTGGGGTTGGTGACGAAGTAGGGGGAGATGTACTCGCGGTCGAACTGCATCCCCTCCACGACCTCGTAGTAGGTCTCGATCGTGTCCGAGTCCTCCACGGTGATGACCCCGGCCTCGCCGACCTCCTCCATCGCGTCGGCGATGACGCGGCCGATCTCCGGGTCGTGGGCGGTGATCGAGGCCACTTGGGCCGTCTCGGCCTTGGTGGAGAGCTTCCTCGACATCTTCGTGAGCTCCTCGGTCACCACCTTCACGCCCTTCTCCATCCCCCGCTTGAGGGCCATCGGGTTTGAGCCGGCGGCCACCATCTTGAACCCCTCCTTGAGGAGGGCATGGGCGAGGACCGTGGCCGTGGTCGTCCCGTCGCCCGCGACGTCGTTCGTCTTGGAGGCGACCTCCTTCACCAATTGGGCCCCCATGTTCTCGAACGGGTCCTTGTACTCCTGCTCCTCAGCAATCGTGACCCCGTCGTCGACGATATCGGGGGACCCGAACTTCTTCTCGATGCCGACGTGGCGCCCCCGGGGCCCCAGGGTCACCCGCACCACGCTGGCCAGTTTCTCGACTCCCGTCAGCACCTTGTGACGCGCCTCTTCTCCGAATACGACTTCTTTGGCTGCCATGGCTCCCTCCTACCCTTCAACGATCGCGAGGACGTCCGTGGTCTTGACGAGCAAATGCTTCTCCTCGCCGATGCGGATCTCGGTCCCCGAATACGCGGAGATCAGGACCGTATCCCCAACCTTCATCTCGAACTTCTCGGCCGTGCCGAGGGCGACCACTTCGGCCTTGACCGCCTTCTCGTCCTTCACCGACTCCGGGAGGACGATCCCCCCTGCCGTTCGGCGCTCCTCCTCCTCGATCTTCTTGACGAGGATCCGGTTTCCCAAAGGTTTTACCTGCATCAGCACCTCCTTGGTAAGGGTTTAGCACTCCGAGGTTATGGCTGCTAACCACGGGGGATTGTACCGGCCCCCTCTGCCGAGTCAAGGTTGTTCCCGTTGGGAGGGCGGGGGTACAGTCCCGCATGCCCCGAGGGAAGGTGCACCTCGCGGTCGAGTTGGGGACGCTTCCGGGCTGGATCGCCCTCGGGGCAGTGCTCGGCGCGGGTCGCTCCTCCCTCCTCCTCTTCGCGGGGGGCTACGTCGCGGGCAGCCTGTTCTTATCCCCGGACCTGGACCTCGCTGCGAGCGACGCCGCCCGCCGCTGGCGGGGAGCGCGGGTCGTGTGGCGCCCCTATGCGGCCCTGTTCCGCCACCGGGGGGTTTCCCACTCCCCCTTCCTCGGCCCTCTGACCCGCCTCCTCTACCTCGGCGGCTTGGGCGGGCTGGCGTGGGCGATCCTCCACCTCGTGGTGGGTGCCCCGTTTCCCTCCATCCCGCGGGGGGGAGCGGTCCTTCCCGTCCTGGGAGGGCTTTGTCTGCCTCAGCTCCTGCACGTGGCCCTGGACCGCACGGTGACCCTGGGGAAGCGCCTCCTCCGCTGAACCGATCCCTTCCCGTGGAGGAAGCCTCGCCCTTGATCCGCTCGCCCCGGGAATGACGTTTCGACGATGGCCACGCCGATATGGGCCCCGTTCCGGAGCGGCCCCCATCCCAAGGGATGCCCCCCGATGCCGGGGCCTCCCTCCTCCGAGCAGGTTGGAGTCCTTTCTCATCCGAAGATGAGCATGAGGGCGTGAGCCGTCAGGGTACTGTAGCCGCTGGCGCGAAGGAACGGAAGAGCTTGGACCTTGCCTGCTGAACGAGGAGAGCGTACTCGGCTGTGGCTTTGGGCGAGCGGTTCCAGCTCCGCCATCGTTACCCCCGGCCGCAGGTACTGCTCGGCCTGGGGCAAGCTCTTGAGCTTTTCGTACGGCGTGAGGTACGCCTCGTAGCGCTTGCGGATCTTCCCCTTGCGGTCCACGACCTGGGTCGCGTACCCGCACGGGCGGTGGTAGTCGAGGTAGTGGACGGTCACGCTCC
>DSBZ01000104.1 GCA_011057175.1 Candidatus Acetothermia bacterium | reverse complement strand
CTCCCCGCCTCCGCTGGGCCGGGTCCTCGCCGAGGAGGGGTTCCTCCCGCTTGTGCGGGAAGGGAAGGTGGAGGGGGAGAAGCTGCGGGAGGCGGTGCAGGCCATCGGGCGCTGGCTCGAGGGCTACCGGTCCCCGGCTGACCCGCTCCGGTTTGTGCGCGGACTCCTTGGGCTCCTGCCTCCCCGCCCCGAGGAACCGGGGGGGCTCATCGTCCGCCCGCGAGGGCCCGCGTGATCCCGAGGATCTGGGCCAGTCCGGCGTAGAGGGCGATCCCGAGCGGGATCCCGATTCCGACTTCGCCCCACGGCCCGAGCCGGGCCAGGAAGGGCCGGACGAGGAGGAGCCCTACCGTCATCCCCCCCACGGCGAGGGCGACGGGGAGGAGCATGCGGAGATCGATCCCCCCCCGACAGCGCCGCCAGAGGAGCGCGCCGAGGAGGAGGGCATTCACCCACCCGGCGACGCCCGTGGCGAGCGCGAGCCCGAACGTACCCCACAGCCGCACCCACCACAGGTCGAGGCCGACGTTGACGACGAGGGCGAGAGCGCCAGCGGCGACGGGGAGGAGCGGCCGGCCGAGGGCGAACCACGCCCGGGAGAACAGGTACACCAGGGCGTAGGCCCACAGGCCGGCGAGGTACCCGCCGAGAGCAGCGTAGGTGCGCACCGTGTCCCCTTCGGTGAACGCCCCCCGCTGAAAGAGGACGGTGAGGATGGGCACCCCGAGGACGAGGAGGCCCGCCAGGGCGGGGAGGATGAGGGCCCCTGTGGTGAGGAACCCTCGATCGAGGGCGCGGCGGAACCCCTCCTCGTCGGAGCGAGCGGCGAGTCGGGACAGGCGCGGGAGGGCCGCCGTGGTCACGGACACGGCGAGGATCCCTAAGGGGAACTGGAACAGGCGCATCGCGTACTGGAGCGTGGCGATCGAGCCAGGGGCGAGATGGGAGGCGAGGCGGTTGTCGACGAGCGTGTTCACCTCCGCCACCATGAGGCCCCCCAGGGAGGGGAGGAGCCGCCACGCCACCTCGCGCAACGCGGGATGCGGAGGCCACAGCCGCCACGGCCCACGCAGCACTGCGCGCAGCGGGGGGAGGAGGACGATCGCCATCCCCGCTCCGCCGAGGAGGGCGCCCACCGCCAGCCCGAAGACCGGGGGCTCCGCCATCCGGGCGAGGACGAGCGCGCCGATCACCATCCCCACGTTGAGGAAGGCGGGGGCAAACGAGGGCAAGAAGAACCGTCCCTCGGCGTTGAGGATCCCCCCGGCGAGGGCAGAGAGGGAGATGAACCCAATCAAGGGGAACAGCCACCGGGCGAGGGCCACGCTCTGGGCCATCGTCTCCGGCGCGAACCCCGCGGCGAGCACGGGGACGTACGAGGGGGCGAGCAGGGCCCCGAGGGCGCACAGGACGGGGAGGAAGAGGACAAGGCACAGGAACGCAGACCGGGCGAGCGCATCCCCATCCCCGCGTTCCTTCGCGCGGGCGTAGACGGGGAGGAACGCCGCGGCGAGCCCCCCCTCCCCGAGGACCTGCCGCAACGCCTGCGGGATGAACAGCGCCACGAGGAACGCGTCGTACCCCGCCGAAGCCCCGAACGCGTAGGCGATCGCCGCGTCGCGCGCGAAACCGAGGACCCGCGACAGGACCGTTCCCCCCGCCCCGCGGAGCACGTCCCCGAAGAACGAACCGCCGCCCGCGTTCGTGGGAGCGGGCGGAGGGCTGGCCGCCTCTCTTCGGCCCCTCGCCGCGCGGCGCGAGTCAAGATCTCCGGACCTGTCGGTGGCACGCGGATTCCCGCGGTGCGGGACGCCCCCCCACCCGTGACTGGTCATCGCCGCGAGGGCGGAGAGAGGAAAAGCGTTTTCCGTGGTCCAGAATCCGTGTCGTCCCTCCAACTGCGGTCGGGCATGAAGCCCGCCACAAGCGCTCATCGGGCGCGCGGCCGAGGGCCCAGCGGGCCGCGTTCACTTAGGTGGCTGGGCTGACGATCACCTTCACCGTGGCCGTGATGCCCTCGTGGAGGAGGATCTCCGCCTCGTGTTCGCCGAGCATGTCCACCGGTTCCATCCGGATCCGTTCCGGTTCGATTTTCACGCCGAACCGGTCCGCGATCTCCTTGGCCACGTCCTTCGGCCGCACCGACGCGTACAGCTTGTCCTCGTCGTGGACGCGGCGGGTGAAGAGGAGTTCCACGCCGGCGAGCCTCTCGGCGAGGGCGTGAGCCTGGGTATGGCGGTCGGCGAGCTCGGCCTGGTAACGGGAGCGGAGCTCCCCGAACCGAGTCAGCTCGTGGGGCGTGGGGACCACGCCGAGCTTCCGTGGCAGGAGGTAGTTGCGGGCGTAGCCGTCCTTCACCTCGACCACGTCCCCCGGGATCCCCAATCCCGGCACCTCGCGGGTCAGCAGCACCTTCACCTGTATCCCTCCTTGAGCGAACAATGGTAGAGGGGCGCTATCGTGACTTCAAACGGCGCTATACTTCCCCCCGTCGCGAGTAGGAGGAGAGGACGATGAGGTTCGATCTTGCAGCGTTGCGGGCGGATCCCGGCCGTCCGTTCAACCTGAGCCAGGAGGTGGATCTTCCCCACGTGGAGTGGCGAGGGGAGATCCTGCGCGTGCTGGGGCCGGTCCGTGTCGCGGCGACCGCGATCTACCAGGAAGGGGAGGTCAGCCTCAAGATGTCCGTGCGGGCGCGGGTGCGGCGCACGTGCTCCCGATGCCTCGTGGAGTTGGTGGAGGAGGTGGCGGAAGACAGCACGCCGGAGCTTCACCCGGACGAGATCGAGGGCCCCTACCTCGAACTGGGGCCGTTCATCGAGGCTGCGTTGCGGCTCGGGCTCTCCCCGAAACCCCTCTGCGCGCCGGGCTGCTTGGGCATCTGCCCGGAGTGCGGAGCCGATCTCAACCGCGAGCGGCACCGCGAGGGCTGCCACGGGCAGACGAAGCGGCTCGACCCGCGGCTCGCCAAGTTGCGCGAGCTCCTCGACGAGCCCCGTTCCGAGCGATGACCGGGGGCCCGAGGGGACGGAGGGGCGCCGTGGAGCGGGTGGGAGCGAGGGTGTTGGGTGTGGATCCGGGCCTTTCCGCAACCGGGTACGCGGTGGTGGAGGGCAGGGAGCGGGGGTGTTCCGTAATCGCCGCGGGGACGATCCGCACTCATCCGAAGATGGTTCTTCCGGAGCGGCTGGGGCGGATCCACGATGTGCTGTCCGCGGCGATCGTCGCCCACGATCCACAGACGGTGGCGGTGGAGGACGTGTTCCTCGCCCGCAACGCGCCGTCGGCGATGGGCACCGCGGAGGTGATCGGGGTCGTGAAGTTGCTGGCGCGAGGCCGCGAGCTCCGGTCCTTCCCCCCGCGGCAGGTCAAGAAGTGGATCTGCGGGAACGGCTCCGCGCCCAAGGAGCAGATGATGGCGATGGTGAAGGCCCTCGTGTCCGGCGACGGAGAGGCGATGGCGAAGTGGTCCGACCACGCCGGCGACGCGGTGGCGATCGCCCTCTGCGCGTTCTTCGCTCGCGACCGATGATCGCGCCTGACGAGATCCCGCGGCGATCTTCGTGTCTCTGCGGTGGATGCTGGTGTTTTGCGTCGGATCTGACATGACGATCTACGAGGCGTTGGGGATCACGGAGGTGCCGGAGCGGCTCCTCGTGGTGGATGGGCATTCCACCCTCTACCGCTCGTTCTACGCCGTGCCTGACCTGACGACCTCCCGCGGCGAGCCGGTGGGCGCCCTGTACGGGTTCGTGCGGACCCTGCTCAAGGTGCTGCGCGAGTACCCCTCCCGCTACGTGGCGGTGGCCCTCGACGCAGGGGGGGTCACGGTGCGCCACGAGGCGTATGCCGCGTACAAGGCGACGCGGAAGCCGACCCCCGAGCCGCTCGCCCAGCAGCTCCCCCGGGTCGAGGAGGTCCTGGACGCGTTCGGGATCCCCTGCCTCGTCGTCCCCGGTTACGAGGGGGACGACGTGATGGCCACCCTGTCCTGGCAGGCCGAAGCAGCGGGGATCCCCGCCCTCCACCTCACGGGCGACAAGGACATGGCCCAGCTCGTGTCGGAGCGCGTGTTCCTCCTCCGCCCCGGCCGCCGGCCAGGCGATCCGCTGATCCTGCTCGACCGCCACGCGGTCGAGGAGAAGTTCGGCGTCCCCCCGGAGCGGATCGGGGACCTCCTTGCCCTGGAGGGGGATGCGAGCGATCACGTGCCCGGGGTGAAGGGGATCGGGGAGAAGACGGCCCGCGAGCTCCTCCGCGAGCACGGGTCGCTCGACGCCGTGCTCGCGGCAACCGACCGGATCCGCAACAAGCGAGTTGCGGGCGCCCTCGCGGCCCACCGGGAGGATGCGCTCCTGTCGCGGGAGCTCGTCACCCTGCGCGAGGTGCCGCTTCCCCTGTCCGTCACCGACTGCGCGCCCGGGCCGCTCGACCCGGCGCGGCTCCAATCAGTTCTGGAGAAGCTCGAGTTCCGCACCCTCCTCGCCGAGCTTTCCCTCGGCCCGCCGCCGACCCCGGGCGGGACGTACGAGGTCGTCACGACCGAGGACGCGTTCGCGGCGCTCGTTGCCGTCCTGGGGGGGGCGGAGGAGTTCGCCCTCGATCTCGAGACGACGGGCACCGACCCCCTCGCCGCGGAGATCGTGGGGATCGCCCTCGCCCGCGAGCCGGATCGGGCGTGGTACATCCCCGTTGGCCATGCCTACCCCGGTGCCCCGGCCCAGCTTCCCCTCCCCCGCGTCCTCGCCGGGCTGCGGCCCCTCCTCGAGGGGGAGAGGCCGCGGATCATCGGTCAGAACCTGAAGTACGACCTCCAAGTCCTCGCCTGCCATGGGGTCGAGGCCCGGGGGGTCGCGTTCGACGCGATGATCGCTCACTGGCTCCTCCACCCCGATGCCCCCGCCCACGGCCTGGACGTCATCGCCCGCTCCGAGCTCGGGATCCGCGTTCAGACCTACAAGGAGCTGTTGGCGGTCGGCGGGGAGGAGGGGATCGCCGCGGTGCCCGTGGACCGCGCCGCCCGGTACGCGGGCGAGGATGCAGCCGTGGTGTGCCGGCTCCGGCCCGGGCTGACCTCCCAGCTTCGCGAAGCGGGCCTGGTAGAGCTGTTCGAGGAGGTGGAGATCCCGCTGATCGAGGTCCTGCGCGCGATGGAGCGCCGGGGGGTCCTCCTCGACGTGGACGCCCTCCGCGAGCAAGGGAAGGAGCTCTCCCTCCTCCTCGACCGGCTCCGCGACGAGCTCTTCGCCCTCGCTGGGGGGCCATTCAACCCCAACTCCACCCCCCAGGTGCGGGAGATCCTTTATGGGAAGCTCAAGCTCCCCGTCCTCGGCCGGCGGAAGACCGGGCCGGCGACCGACGCATTCGTCCTGCGGGAGCTCGCCCAACACCACGAGTTCCCTGGGAAGCTCGCCGCGTACCGGGAACTGGAGAAGCTCCGCAACACGTACAT
>DSBZ01000108.1 GCA_011057175.1 Candidatus Acetothermia bacterium | reverse complement strand
CCACCGCTCGTTTTCCGGTGGCGATCTGGTGGGTGTTCTCCAGAAGCTCGACTACCTTCGCGACCTTGGGGTGACCGCCCTCTACCTGACCCCGATCTTCACGGCGTCCACGAACCACCGCTATGACGGGGAGGACTACTTCCAGGTGGACCCCGCGCTCGGCGGGAACGAAGCGTTCAGGGAGCTCGTCGCCGCCCTCCACGCGCGGGGGATGCGGATCGTGCTCGACGGCGTGTTCAACCATTGCGGGACCGGCCACCCCTTTTTCCGGGATGTGGCCGAGCGTGGGCAACAGTCGCCGTACTGGGACTGGTTCATGATCCAAGGAGATCGGCCTCGAGTGGATCCGGAGCCCAACTACGCGTGCTGGGCCGGATGCGCCAATCTGCCGGAGTGGAACCACCGAAAACCAGCGGTGCGGGGCTACCTCCTGTCGGTCGTGCGACACTGGATCGAGGCGTACGGGAGCGATGGGTGGCGGCTGGATACGGTGGAGTACCTGTCTCCCGACTTCGTGCGCGCCGTCTACCGAACGGCCAAGGAGGCCAACCCCGAGGCGTACGTGCTCGGGGAGGTGATGGGCCTCGCCACGTCGTGGTTCCGGCACGGCGCCTTGGATGGGGTGATGCACTACAAGCTGTGGGAAGGTCTGGTCCACTTCTTCGCTGAGCGGACGTGGGACGCCCCCCGGTTCGCCCGCTACGTGCAGGTTATCTGGTCGAGCTACCCGCGGGAGGCCAACTACGCCTGCTACACCCTGCTTGGGAGCCACGACAAGCCTCGGTTCCTCACCTTATGCCGGGGCGACGTGCGCAGGCTCGTGCTGGCAGCGGCGTTCCTGTTCGCCTACCCGGGAGCGCCGGCGATCTACTATGGGGACGAGATCGGCCTCGAAGGGGGGGATGATCCTGATTGCCGCCGGACGTTCCCGTGGGACGAACAGGAGTGGAATCGTGATCTCCTCGATACCTTCCGGGCCCTTGTTCGACTACGACGGGAGGAACCCGCCCTCCGTCGGGGGGACGTGGAGTGGGCTCGCGCTCACAGGAGGTCCTTTGTGCTCGTGCGGGCGCTTCCCGATTCTGAGGTGGCGTTCGCCCTCAACGCCGAGGAGGAGGAGGTAGAGGTGATGCTCCCGGGAGGGGATCGGTGGACCGACCTCCTCACCGCCGACCGCGTCGCGAGACGACTTCCCCTACCGGTAATGGGCTTCCGTTACCTGAAGCGCGGCCGGGGGTAGCTACTCCTTCACCGCCCCCCCGGTGAGGCCGGAGATGATGAGCTTCTGCAGGGGGAGGAAGATCGCGAGGATGAGGAGCGCGCCCAGGATCGCCGCCGCTGAGAACGCCCCCCACCGCCGGTCGTAGGCCTGCTGGATGAAGAACCGCAGGCCCACGGACAGGGTGTACATGTCCGTCCCCTTGAGGAGGATGCTCGCCAGAACGTACTCCGAGTAGGTGGTGATGAACTGGATGATGAGCACTACGGCGAGGATCGGGCGGGCGAGCGGAAGCACGATCCTGAGAAACGCCTGGAACGGCGTGGCCCCGTCCACGAGCGCCGACTCCTCCACCGACCGGGGGATCGTGTCGAAGTACCCCTTCATGAACCAGGTGTTGAACCCCATCGCCCCCCCGAGGTAGACCATGATCAGCCCGGGGTGGGTGTTGTACCCGAGCCAGGGGATGAACTCCTTGATCTTGATCAGCAGGAGGTAGATCGCGACCATCGCCAGCATCTGGGGGAACATCTGGACGAGGAGAAGCCCCAGTAGCCCTGCCCGCCGGCCGCGGAACCGGAACCGAGAGAACGCGTACGCGCCTAACGCGCACAGGAACACCGTGATCACCGACGTGATCCCGGAGACCTGGAGCGTGTTCAAGACCCACCTCGGGAACGGTACGGTGGGATCGGTGAACAGCCGCCGGTAGTGCTCGAAGGTCGGGTTCGCCGGGAACAACCGTTGCTCGAGGAGGTTGTTCGTGGGGTTGAACGAGGCGGACAGGATCCACAGGACCGGGAACAGGGCGTAGACGAGCGCCAACCCGATCAGGGTGTAGCGGACGACGAGGCCCACGAGGCTCGGTCGGCTATACACCGCGGCTCACATCCTCGAGGGCGCGGGTGAACCGGAAGTTCACCGCGCTGATCGTGGCGATGATGATGAAGATGATGATTGAGACAGCTGATGCGAGGCCGAGTTGGTTCCCGCGGTCGCCCTCGAACGCCAACCGGTACGTCCACGAGATGAGGATATCCGTCGCCCCAGCTGGGGTCGCCGCGCCGAGCACCGCTGGCCGGCCTGCGGTGACGAGCCAGATGATCGTGAAGTTGTTGAACGTGAACGCGAACGACCCGATGAGGAGCGGGGCGACGCTCACCCACAGAAGCGGCATCGTGATCGTCCAGAACCTCTGCCAGCCCGTGGCCCCGTCCACCCGCGCTGCCTCGTACATCTCCTTGGGGATGCTCTGCAGGGCCCCGAGCGAGACGATCATCATGTACGGGTACGTGAGCCAGACGTTGATGAAGATGAGGGCCGTGCGCGCCCAGAACGGATCCTGGAGCCAGCGCACCTTTGTCCCGAACAGCGCGCCGATGATCCGGTTGATCACCCCGAGGTCGGTGTTGAACAGCCCGGCCCACACGAGTGCGGAGATGAACGCCGGCATCGCGTAGGGGATGATGAGGAGCGACCGGTAGAAGAACCGGCCCCGCACGTAGGGGTCGTTCAAGAGGTAGGCGAGCACCAGGCCCACCCAAAAGCTGAAGAAGACGGTGAGGAACGACCACGCCACCGTCCACCCGAACACGCGGCTGAAGTCGGCGCGGATGCCCGGGTTCGTGAGGACATCGAGATAGTTTCTGAACCCTACGTAGATCTGGAACCCCGGCTCGATGCGCACGCCGTCCGGCGAGGTGAAGTACCCTTCCCGGGCCGTGTACACGACCCCGGTCTCCAGGTCACGGATCGCGTCGGCGTCGCGCAGGTACTCGTACTTCCGCAGGTAGGTCCGGAACTCGCGAATTGTGGCCAGGCGAACGTGGACCCCCTCCCACGTGAGGTCCAACCGCTCCAGAGCGGGGAGCGACCGGTAGATCTCCGCTAACGGCAGTCGCGAGAAGTCGTCGAACGCCACGACGGTCCCGTCCGGTCCCCGCACGAAGCGAGGATCGGTGAGGTCCACCGGGACGAGGGTGCTCCCCTCTGAGAGGTACGAACACCCGTCTTCGGCGAGGAGGGTCACCCGGAGCTCACCTTGGGGGTTCCGAAACGCCCAATAGGAGAACGTTTCAGACTCGGGAGGCAGGTAGTAGCGGCCCTCGAGCTGGGCGATGACCTGGACCTTGGTGAGGAGGTTCCCGGTCTGGAGGTTCGTGAGGGAGACGTTGACCGTGTACCCGATGGGGTACACGACCATCGCGAACAGGAACACCAGACCGGGGAGGAGAAACCGGAGCGGATACGCCCGGCGGGAAAGGACGACGTAGTTGAGGAGGAGCGCCCCGGCGGCAAGCAGGGCAAGGGGGAGCAGGTCCCCGCGCAAGAGAAGCGAGATGGCAGCCCACACGGCTGCCGCGTCCAATAGGGCGAGGAGCCCGAGCTTCAGCCCTTGTGCGATCGCCACCCGCCCCGCCATGGAGAGAAGAGGGGGCAGCCCCGAGGGCTGCCCCCTCGCAGCTCAACCTACGGGCACTTCAGAGCGGCCTTGATCTTCTGAACCGCTTCCGCAAGAGCCTCCTCTGGCGTGGCCTGACCATTGGCGATGAGGCTCTGGGCATCGCTCCACGCCCCCCACACTGAGGCCATCTCCGGGATGTTGGGCATCGGGATGCCGTACTGGCCCTGGAGACCGAACGCTGCGATGTCCGGATCGACCTTCACGATTTCGTAGGTCGGGAGGTGGGCAGGAGCTCGCGGATCGAGCTCGTAGAGCGCCAGCATCGTCTCCGTGGTGGCGATGTAGTTGAGGAGGAAGTCGAAGGCGAGGACCTTGTTCTGGCTGAACGCGCTCACCATGAACCCTCGGACACCGATGAACGGCTTGGGAATCCCGTAGCTCCCGTCAGCACAGCGGATCGAGGGGATGAGAGCAATTCCGTAATCAATCCCCGCCTTCTTGGTGTCCGCCACAAGCCATGGTCCGGAGATCACCATTGCCGCGTTCCCGCCGAAGAACAGGGCCCGCATCGTGTCCCACGACACTCCCGCCGGGAGCAGCCCCTCGGCGATCATATCCGCAAACAGCTGGGCCCCGCGAAGCGCCCCCTCGTTGGCCAGCCCCACATCACACGGGTTGAGGGCGCCGCCCGCGTCCGTCCCGAAGACGTACCCGCCGCACGCGGAAAGCATCGGGAACCAGTGGTACGGGTCGGGGCCGTTCTGGAAGACGATGGCGTACATGGGCTTGGTGGGATCGGTGATCTCGCGGGCGAATTCCAGGAGCTCGTCCCACGTCTTCGGCATCTCGGGCACTAGGGCCTTGTTGTAGATGATGGCGATGTTCTCCGTGTTCTGCGGCACACCGTAGTTGCGGCCGCCGTAGGAGAACGCCTGAACGGCCGCGGCACTGAACTCAGCAAGCTTGGGCCCGAAGTCCACCGGCTCCAAGAGACCGTTCGCGGCAAGTTCGCCCACCCAGTCGTGGGCCCCAACGATGATGTCTGGGCCTTGGCCGGTGGGAGCCGTGGTGATGAACTGGCCCCGGATCTGGTCGTAGGCAATCTCTACGACCTCCACGGCAACGCCCGTGTCCTGCGTGTACTTCTCCGCGACGTCCCGGAGCACGGGGGCGCCCCGGTCGTCGGCCCAGATCACCAGCTTCGCCGCCTGGGCATAGACCAGCGTGCCCAGGGCCAGCGCCAACACAACCCACAGCGCGAACTTCTTCATCCTGACCTCCTCATCGAATCCATCCTGTTTTCGTTGGCCATCCTGTGTTCATCGTGTTCGTCGCCGCTCTGCCCTGCTCTCACCTCCTGAAGGACAAGTGCTAGAAGTCCACGGGCACCGGCCCCAGCTGAGCGTACCGCTGCGCCCCCCGATCATAGCCCGCCAAGAGGGCCTCCTGGGAGATCCCTGCCGGTGCGAGGTAGTCGTAGACCTGAGGGGCCCAAGCGGGATCCGGGCAGCCCCCGCCGGTCCACTCCCCGGGCGTCGCCCCGATCGGGCGGAGGTGGTTCGGGCCGTACCCGTCCTGGGATCCCACCAAGACGTAGTGCCAACCGCGGAGCTCGGGGACGAGCCCCTTGGGGATGGTGACGATGATCCAGCTCCGCTTGGGATCGCTCGCGACCTCGACGAGGAACGGACCCTCACCCGCTGCCGTCCACAGGTGGCGACCGTAGGCGGGCCAGCCCGCGATCTTCAGGAAGTAGTCCCACGGGTGGCTGGCGTCGAACGCGACCTGGGCCGCCTTCCCCTCGTCGTGGGTGTCGGTCCGCCCGCCGGAGGCGACGTCGAGGTACAGGAAGAGGATCGGGTG
>DSBZ01000050.1 GCA_011057175.1 Candidatus Acetothermia bacterium | reverse complement strand
TACAACGAGGACCGGCCGCACCAAGGGTACCGGACCCAGGGCCGTACCCCGGCCGCGGCGTTCTCGGGAGCAGCCGTGCCTGCGCTGGCCAAGGAGGGCTAAAGTGTCAACAGTATTCGGGCACTGGACACGCTAGTGGTTCATGTCTAGCCCGGCGGTGGCAGTGATCTCGCTCAGTGCTGTCCCCGACAGCCGCCACTGGGCGAGGAGTTGGGCGAGGGCGCAGTACTTCCCCGGGATCGGAGCCCTGATGTCGCGGGTGACGTTATAGGCCAACGCCCGATACCCTCCGCCGCAGAGGAAACGGTACACGCAACGGCTGCATCCGGGAATGTCCGCGACCGTGATTGCCCGGAGCTCGGTGAGGACCGGTGCCTGCGAGTAGATTTTCTCCAGCGGCTCCTCACGGAGGCTGCCGGCGGCGAACTCCGGGCGCATCAGGCCTTGACACGGGTAGACCACTCCGTCGGCGCCGACAGCCAACACCCCGAACGCGGCACCACACCGGTCCCGCCAGACCAAGCCAGGCCTTTCCTCCCGAGGCCGGGCCCGTTCGATCGCGGCGTCGAGTTCCTGCCCTAGACGGGCCAAGAAGGAGGGGAAGTGGGGACACAGCCATGCATCGCGGGCATCCCCTTGTAGGATGTACGGCGCCCGGGATGCCCTTTCCGCACCCAGGCTTGCTGCGTAGGTCTTGAAGTCCTCGTGGCGTTCATGCTGGTTGTGACGCGTGAGCACCCCTGCGGCCACCACGTGGTGGAACCCGACCTTGCGAAGGACGGCGATCGCCCTGGATGCGCGCCGATGGCTGCCGTGCCCACGGTGGAGGTCGTGGAGCCTCGGGTCCGCCGAGTCTAGACTGATGCTGATCTGGTCACAGGCTATTGCCAACCGCCGCGCGACCGGACGTTCGATCAGTAGGCCATTGGTTAGGAGGTTCACCCGGTACCCCAACCGCTTGGCCTCCTCGATAACTCCCGCGGCCCGGGGGTGAAGGAGCGGTTCCCCGCCTGTGATGACCACGTTCTCCACACCGAGGCCCTGGGCTTGATGAAGGACCTCGCGGGCCACCGTAAAGGGAATGTCACGTCCTTCGCGCTCCTTGTTGAGCCCAGGGGACGCATAGCAGTAAGAACACCGGAGATTGCACCTTGAGGTGAGGTGGAGATAGAGAAACGCAGGGTGGGGAGCACAGTCGGTCGCGATGGGTTCAGGGACTCGACGGGGTTCACGCTCCGCCTCGACCACCCCACACCTCACCGCCGAGTCAATGAGCCGGGCGACCTCTGGGCAAACGTCAGAGACGCTGTAGCCGGTCTGTGTTGCGACCTTGACAGCAACTTGGTTCACGGTCCAGGGACGTCGCAGGGACTCGAGCGCGGATGCTCCCGTGTCGTCCGTGAGGGTCCACGCGACGGTTTCCTGATCCCAAAACAAATGCCAGCCTCGCCGCACTTGATGGATCACGGTCGAGCGCAGCCTGTAGTTCAGGTCTCCCTCCTTTGAGAAACACCCGCCGCCCCCATCTGCTGTCACTCGTCCTTGTAGGGAGATCGGCCTAGGCTAGAATGGCAGGTCTCCCGAGCCCTCTCCTGCTCCTCCGCCGCCAGCGCACCCGCAGCCGCACTTGCAAACCATGGGCTGTGGTCCAGGAACCGGGCTTGCCGTATGCACGATCTTGAATCTCTCCGTGGTCTTCACCACCTTTCAGTAGGCTCTTTCCAGCGAGTCTTCTCTCCCAGAGAACGAGGGCGGCGGGTATTGCCCCACGTCCTGGATCTCTGGCATCTTCCGCTGGGCTGGGCCTTCCTTCGCCGGCTCCACCCCCTGCCCCGGCCTCACAACTGCATGGGCAGAGGCGGAAGACGTCAGCCCCACCGACTTCAAGCACGATCTTGAAGCTCACCGTCCCTCCTTCGCTCCCACAAGCTGCTCGACGAACACTTCCCGGAACTCCCCTGGCGCTGCGAGCAGCTCGTCGTGTCCGCCCTGTTGCACCACGCGCCCGTCCTTGAGGACCACGATCCTGTCCGCGGCCCACACCGTGGACAGCCGGTGCGCCGCCAGGATCACAGTGGCCGTCTGCAAGAAGGTTCGCAGGGCCTGGAGTACCCTCGCTTCGGACTCGGAGTCCAAGGCGGAAGTGGCCTCGTCGAGGAGCAGGACCTTCGGCCGCCGGAGTACGGCGCGGGCCAGGGCGATCAGCTGCCGTTGCCCGCCGGAGAGCTTCGCTCCCCGCTCCCCCACCAGCGTCTTGTACCCATCGGGCAGCCCGCGGATGAACCTGTCCGCTCCCAGCGCCTGGGCCACCGCCATCACCTCCTCGTCGGTGACCCCCGCACGGGCGAGACGGATGTTCTCTAGCACCGTCCCAGAGAACAGGAACACGTCCTGGCTGACCAGAAGGACCTCTCGGCGGAGGGAAGACAGGGAAGGCTGAGCTACGTCCTGGCCGTCGATCCAGATCGTCCCTTCCGGGATGGGAAACAGCCGCACGAGAAGGGAAAGCAGGGTGGACTTCCCGGAGCCGGTGTGCCCCACCAGGGCTACCCATTCTCCTGGCTCGACGCGGAGGGCGACATGCCGCAGGGCCGCCTTCCCGTTGGGGTAGGCGAAGGAGAGGGCCCTGACCTCGACGCGTCCCGCCGGCGCGCGCAGGGAGACACCTCTGTCTTCCTCGGGCTCCTCGTCGAGAAGCTCCAGCACACGCTCCGCGGCGACCTTGGCCCGCTCCAGGTTCAGCCGGGTGGTAACCATGCTCTGTGTGGGCCCATAGAGATAACTGAGGAGGGTCATGAAGGCGATCACTGTGCCCAGGGTGAGCTGGCCCCGGATCACACCATACCCACCGATGACGACGAGGAGCATCGGCCCAACCCCGGTGATGAACGTGAGCACCCCTCCGGCCGCCGCTGCGAACGTGTTCGTGCGCACGTTGGCCCTCTGGAGGAACCTGAGCGCCGCCGACACCCGATCGCCTATCCACGGGCGTAGGCCGAACAGGCGGGCGGTGAGGGCAGCGTTCAGTCCCTCTCCCAGTTCCTGGGACACTCGCGCGTCTCCTTCTTGGATGTCCCGACACAACTCTCCCATCCGCGCGTTCAGCCGCTTGGAGGCCAGCGCCAACGCAGGCAGGACCGCCAATGACACGAGGGCCAGCCGCCAGTTGAGGTAAAGGAGGAGCCCCACGCCCACCGAGAGGAACAGAGCGTCGCTGGCCAGACTCAGGGCCCCGAAGAGGAAGTCCTTGGCCACCGCAGGGTCACTGCGGATCCGGGCCATGAGGTACCCGACCTGTCGTTCCTGAAGAGAGGCATGGGGTAACCGCAGCACGTGGTCCAGAAGCGCCATCTGGACGTCCAGGAGCAACCGTTCCTGCATGACCACCGTCCGGTACTGGGTGACGTAGGCCAGCCCGGCCTGGAGGGCCACGAGTAAGACCAGCCCGGTTCCCCACACCACCAGCGCCTCCACCCAGCCCTGGGGGATGACTCGGTCGATGATCTGTCGCACCAGAAGCGGGATGGGAAACGTGACAACGGTGGAGGCGACCTGGAGGCCGAGGAGAGCCAAGCCATGCTCCCACCGGGGAAGGATGAACCGCGCGATGAACCGCCCCAGTGGGCCTTTCATCCCGCCGCCTCTTCCCCCCCCGACGGCTCTCCGTGCCCGATGTAGGACAAAGCAGCGAGGATGGTGAACAGGGTCGAGGTCCCGTGGACCGTGGGTTCGTACAGGTCTCGAGTAACCTTGCACACCATGCCCGCCGCCTCGAGGGCCCGGAGGTGATGGTAGAACTGGCCTTGGGAGAGGCCGCTCAGGTCCATGGCCTCCGCCGACCCCGTGGCCCCCGAGGCCAGGGCCCACAGGAGGCGCAGCCTCTCACCGTGGGCGACGAGTTCGAGGGTGCGGAGGAGTCTGGGGTCCCCCAAGACCTTGGGGATGGCCTCGTCGGAGAGAAGCTCATACCAGGTGGTAGCCCGCCCCTCCGGCCCGTGGCGGAAGCCGACGATGAGGACCTGAACGCCCTCCCTCTCCCCAAGTCTCACCTGCAACGAACGCAAGGCTTCGGCCACCACTCCGCCTATCCCCGAAGGCGAAGTGGCCGCCACCAGAGCGGCCGCGGCCTGCTCATCCGGTGCGGAGGTCCCTCGCTGGAGACTAGCAAGGGCATCAGCCAGCCGACGGAGCTCGGCCTCTAGGTGCGCCAGATCATGCTGCGGTGTCATGTGATTATCCGTAAGTACGTAGCTACGTTGGATAATAGCTTCCACCAGGCTGGAGGTCAAGTCCTGGTTCTTGGTGCGCCAGGAGATCGTTACCGGGCCGAGGGGCTGGTGACGGGGTGGTTGAACGAAGGCGGTGGTCCTCCTAAGAGAGCTTGGCGACAAGGAAAGGAGGAGCAGGGGACAGTGGATCTTGCCTACAGAGAAGCGTATGTCATGAACCGGGAGGCGGCAAGGATGAGGCTGGTCGAGACGTACATGGAGACGGGGAGCATCATGGAGACCGCGCGCCGCTGGCACACGTCGCGGAACGTCGTCCGGAAGTGGGTCGAGCGCTACCGCGACGATGGAGCGAAGGGACTGGGCGACCGGTCTCGCCGTCCCCACCGCTCTCCCAGCCGGACCCAAGCCCAGACCGAGGACGTTGTAGTGGAAGCGAAGAAGGCCACAGGCTACGGACGGAAGAGGCTCGCCTGGTACCTGTGGCGGGAGAAGGGGCTTGTCCTGTCCCCGCACACGATCCGCCACATCCTCCGTCGGAACGGGTTCACGGGGCGCAAGACGAAGCGGAAGACGTTCTACCCCGCCCACTGGGCGTGGGAGGAGGATGGGCCGTTCGCCCTCGCCCAGGTAGACGTAAAGGACGTGCTCGACAAGGGGGCGCTGGGGACGAAGCTCTGGGATCACCTGGCGAAGCGGAAGCTTCCCCGGTACCAGTGGACGTTCCTCGAGGGGCGGACAAGGCTACGGTTCCTGTCGTGGAGCCACGAGATCACCCTCACCAACGGGTTGTGCTTCATGGGACTGGTGATGCTGTGGCTGCGGGGGCACGGGATCGAGGGAGAAGTGGCGTGGCAGACGGACTGGGGGGAGGAGTTCGGGGGCAGTAACCCCCAGAAGCTCCACCGGCTCCAGGAGAAGCACTACGCGCCCCTGGGGGCGAGGTTGGCGCGGATCCCGTTGGGGAGGAAGGAGCACAACGGCCGGGTCGAGCGATCCCACCGCACGGACGACGAGGAGTTCTACCTGCCGTTCCTGGGCAAGGTGCAGACGGAAGAGGGACTCCTGAACAAAGCTGCGGGGTGGATGTACTACTACAACCTGGAGCGGCCGCACTACGGGGAGGGGATGGACGGGAGACCGCCGTTCCAGGTGCTGCGCCAGCTGGGGTACGATCTACCCCAGCAGTTCGCGCTCTTCCCGCCTCTGGTGCTCGATCGGATCAGTGCCGACTGGGCCCTCAGGGGTGGTAACGATCTCTTGGCCCACTACAATAATGTAGAGGGACATCTGTCACCGGGCCAGATAAGGTGGGAGTAGCGACGGGGCTACGGTGGTTCTGGTCGCCGTGGAGAGAAGCT
>DSBZ01000031.1 GCA_011057175.1 Candidatus Acetothermia bacterium | reverse complement strand
TCGCAAGCCGCGCTGGATCTCCTGGAGGCGATCTACGCCGACTGGCGGCTGGTGGTGAACTACTTCCAGCCGGTGCGGAAGCTGTCGGTCAAGGAACGGGAGGGGGACGTACGACCGGGCTCAGACGCCGTACCGGCGGGTGCTCGCCTCCCCTGAGATCGCCGAGGACACGAAGGCGGAGGCCGAGGAGACGCACAGGAGGCTGAACCCGATGGTGCTGAAGCGACGGATCGAGGAGAGCCTACGGGCCCTGGCAAGGTTGCCGCGGTAACATGTGTTCTCGGGCACCGGTCCCGGCTTCGGTAACACCTACTTCGGGGGCATCACGGGGGGGCCGGCAGAGGCCTCACGGCGCGGAACCGTCTCCGTCTTTTCTCCTACGCGGGGCATCGGTCGTGGTCGTGGGCGAACTCCGCCCCGCTCAGCCGGCGCGCAGGCGGCGCAGGACCTCCTCCACCGAGCCACGAAACGGCCCGGGCTGGTCCAGCTTCATCGTGGTCAGCTCCGCGGCGAACTCCGTCGCCTCGTGGGGCGTATCGCCCTGCAATCTTCGCCCGAGGTAGGCGGCAAAGCAGGTATCGCCGCGGCCGGTGCGGCCGGCCAGCGACTGCGGCCGGAATGGGGCCTCGTGGAAGCGGCCATCGGCCAGCACTAGCACCCCTTCCTTCCGGGTGAGCACGATCTCTTGAGGCCGGTGTTCGGCGAGTACCTCCGCGGCGCGCCGAGGATCCTGCTGGCCGGTCAGGGCCGCGGCCTCACGGTCGTCCACCTTGAGGTAGCGCACAAACGGTATGTCCCTGTTGGCCCACGGCCAGTCGCCCGTGATGAGCTCATCTCCAACACGCTTCCTGAGGATCCCCTGGACATCGAGCGCAATGGGACCGCGCGCGGCAACGGCAAACAGGAATGGTAGATCTACCTCGTCGGGCATGATCGGCCCCACGTAGAACAGCCGCGCGTCCACGGGTGGCAGGTCCTGCGGGCGAAACGTACCGGCAAATCCGAGGAGATGGCAGATCCGGCGGTCGGAGTTCGGGTCGGGGTGGACATTCTCAATCCCGGAAGTCTCTGCGGAGGGGACGGGGAAGGTCTGGATCCCGGTGGAACGAAGTTCGTCTAGGAGAGGGAAGTCAACTCGGGCCAACCGCGTGACGACACCGACCCTCAATCCCAGGCGTCGCAACACCATCCCCCCGTAGTACACGGCTCCTCCAGTGGAGATCCTGGCGGCGTCTGCGATCACGATCCGGTCCTTGGCGAGATGTCCAATGCAGATCACGTCGAATTGTTCCATCGCTGTCTCCTTAGGGATCTCTTGGCTCAGCGCGCAGGCGGGGCCGTCGTCCGGCGCACCACGAGGCGGGGGCGGAGGATCCGCGCGAGCCTCCGCTGCCGGCCCCGTTCGATCGCCCCGAGGAGGTGCTCCGCGGCGATCCGCCCCATCTCCTGGGTCGGCTGGGCCACGGTGGTAAGCTGGATCCGCGGGAGCGAGGCGTACGAGATGTCATTGAACCCAACCAGGGACAGATCGCCCGGGATCGTCAGGCCAAGTTCCTCCGCCGCCTCCATGACCCCCAGGGCGATCATGTCGTTGGCGGCGAAGATCGCGGTCGGGCGGTCGTTCTGGGAGAGAAGCGTTCGGCCCCAGTCCCGACCCGCCTCTTGGGCAAAGGAGGCGAAAACCGCCCACCTACGGTGCAGGGGGAGCCCGTGTTCGGCGAGGACCTCCTGGTACGCCTCCATGCGGTCCTGGCTAGGCTGCACATCCTTCGGGCCGCCGATGAACCCTATCTTGCGGTGCCCGAGGGAGATGAGATGCTCCACTGCCAGACGAGCCCCGTGCCGATCGTCCCCGACCACGAACGGTGCATCCAGCGCGCGTACGAGACGGGACACGAGGACGAACGGGAGGGCCGCGCGGATCAGGTCCTGGAGGTGGGGGTCGTCGGCGGTGGCGGAGGTTAGAACAAGGCCATCCACTCTCTTGCGACGCAAGAGGTGCATATGACTCCTCTCCAGTACGGGATCGCCTTCCGTTGTGCACAGCAGAACTCCGTACCCGCGGGCCCGCGCCGCTTCTCCCACTCCCCGGGCGACGTCGGCGAAGAAGGGGTTGGTGATGTCGGGGACGATGAGGCCAATCGCCCCGGACGTCCCCGTGACGAGACCGCGGGCAAGCTCGTTCTTCTCGTATCCGAACTCGATCGCCAGGCGGCGGATGCAGGCCTTCGTCTCCGCCCGGAGGAGAGGCGAGTCGTTCAGAGCCCGAGAGACGGTGGCAGGAGACACACCGGCGGCCCGTGCCAGGTCCTTGATCGTGATCATGCACGACGTTTCTACGTCATGGCGCGGGGCGGTGTCAACCGCGAGAGGCGGTTGTGATGGTGAGTGGGGGATGTCACAATCGCCGTTTGCACTTGGCTAGCTTCAGTCACAAGGGAGGACAAGATGATCCGAAGGGCGATGGTTGTGCTGGGAGGGGCGTTCCTCGCTGTTGGGATAGGGATGGCCCAGCCGACAGGCGATCAGCTCCTAGAGTGGGCACTTCACCACTGGGAGGACGTTGGGCACGGGGATACCGATGCCGTAGCGCGGTGGTTCGCTCCTGAGGCGGGGGTAGCGTTCATCGGGACTGGCTGGGATGGTCTCTACTACCGCGAAGACGTGAAGGCGGCATGGGAGAAGTTCTTCGCGCACATCCCCGCGCAGGGGCTCAGCCTGACGGGCGTAACCCGTGCCGTTGCTGTGGCGGGACTCGTCTACGGAAGCCTCGCGCTTGACGCGGGAGCGAGTACGGTGCACGTCGAGTCGTTCCTCCGGTTCAGCGAAGACGGGAAGATCGGGGGCGCTGACTACGTCGTGAGAGAAGAGCTCGCGGCCCCGACTGTGGATGGCTTGATCGCGGATAGGGAGTACCCTCGGTCGGCTCGGGACCTGCGAAGCGGCGTCACGCTCTACTGGCGCAATGGGGTTGTGGTCCTGTTCGCTGCCCTCTAACGCCCGGGCACGGGCTGGGCGGCGGGGTTCGATCCCGTCCAGCGGATGCAGGGGGCGAACTACATCATCGCCCCCGTGACCGCGGGGGCTCGTGATCGAGGATCACTTCAGGACCCACCCCGCACCGCCGCGACGGGGGGGAGGACATCCTCGGGGCCGTAGGGACGATCAGCGGGGGGAGATCGTGGTCGAACACGCGATCCCGCTCGACAGCAGCGATCGGGAGGACAAGCCCCCCGTTCCGGGGGGAAACGTACACCGTGCTCCTCGCCCACCACTGGAGCTCGACATCGTTCACCGGGATCCACACCGCCCGCGGCTCCGTGTCGATGGAACTGGAGGACTGATGGACATGCTGCGCTAGATCGCTTACCACCCGCGCGGTCCGTTCCCCGTGATCTTCTCCCTCGGTCTGGTAAGCTATGGCTTCCTGCTGGCGACGGGCGCCTCGATGGGGCTTGCCCGGCGCCGCGGGAAGCGCCGGCCGGTGGAGGCCCACCACTGGTTGGCCTACACCACGGTGGCGGTGGCGACCCTCCACGCCCTCCTCGGGATCGTGACCCGGATCCCAGGCCCATTGTCCGTGGCCCGTCTTCCGTGGGCCGTGTCGGTCCACGGATCACGGACAACGGTTTACGGCTTGGCGATCTCCATCGTCATCGCCACGAGCCCGGAGAGGAGCTTGGGGTAGAAGTCGGTGGACTTCTGGGGCATCGAGACCCCGAGGTCGGCGATCTGGAGGACTTCCTCGACCCGGGTCGGGTTGAGGAGGAACGCCGCCTGGCCCTTCCCCGCGTCCACGAGGGCGATCGCCTCCTCGTCGGTGTGGGCGTAGTCCACGTTCGCTTGCCGGGCGAGGGCCTCGTCGTCGATGCCGAGGATCGGCTCGAGGATCGCCTTGTGGAGGATCGCCACGTCGAGCCGCTTCCAGGCCGGAGGGTGGGCCCCCTGGATGAGGTGATCCAATCGGTCTTCCCTGCGGAGGGCGAGGGACCAGAACTTTCCGTCGGCGTAGAGGATGAACGTGTGTCTGTTCCCCGCTGCGACGGCGAGGGCCGCCCTCGCCGCGGCGAGCGAGGGAAGCTCCCCGACGGCGAACTCCCCTTGCGCTGCCTCGAGGAACGCCTGCGGGGAGAACGCAGGGAGGTCGCGCACGACGCGCGGGGTGGGACGGATGACGCACCCCGGTTCCTCCACGTTGACCAGGGTGACGGGCAAGGCAGTGAAACTCTGAGGGGACGCGGGTTTCCACCCCTTGGCGAGGCATTCCCGCATGAACGCCTGCGCGGTCTCGAATCGGTGGTGGCCATCGGCGATGTACAGCTCCAATGGAAGCAGTGCCTGCTGAACCGCGCGCACCGCATCGTGGTCGGGGATGTACCACAGTTCGTGGGTGTTCGCGAAATCGTCCTTCGCCGTGAGGTCGGGGGGGCGCCCGGCGATCGCCGCTTCCGCCGCGGCCGACGCCCGGCGCAGGGGGTCGCGGTAGAGGAGGAAGATGTGTTCCAGGTGGGCCTCCGTGGCCCGGAACAGCTTCAACCGGTCCTCCTTCGGACCGCGCAGGGTGTGCTCGTGAGCCTTCGCCCCGCTCTGGGCGAGGTCGAGGAGGGCGATCAGGCCCTGCCGGGTCAAGGCGGTTGACGGTTCCCGGTTCACGGTGGAGGGATCGCGGCGCCCGGACAACGGACCGCGGTCCGCCGCCCACCGGAACGTCTGCCGGTAGAGGTAGATCCCCGGCCTCTCGTCCTCCACGAGGATTCCGGTGGCGATCCATTCCCGAAGGAGAGCCGCTCGACGGGCATAGTCCCCGTCGTCGCACGGTGGGATCCTCGTCCCGATGAGCCGCACGAAGCTGTACGGTGAGCGCGAGAGGTAGGCCCGTTCCTCGTCGGGCCCGATCCGATCGTAGGGTTGGGTTACGACCTGGGAGAGGTCCCCAACGACGGAGGGGTTGTAGCGGAGGCCGCGGAACGGATGGACGAGGGTCATCGTTACCGCGCCCGCGCCCGTTGGAGGAGGATCTCCACCACTTCGTCCCCGATCCGCTCCTGGGCCTCCCGGGTCTGGGCCCCGATGTGGGGGGTGAGGGTGACCTTGGGATGGCGGACGAGTTCCCGGTTCGTGGGCGGCTCGGTTGCGAACACGTCGAGCCCCACCCCGGCGAGCTTGCCCGACTGGAGGGCGGCCAGCAGCGCCCCCTCGTCCACCACCTCGCCCCGCGCGCAGTTGATGAGGTACGCCCCGTCCTTCATCTGGGCGATCTCGGCCGCTCCGATCACCGGCCCCGCCGGATCGGGGGGGACATGGAGGGAGACGAAATCGCTCCGGGCGAGGAGGTCAGCCAACGGGAGGAGCGGCACCGCGGCGAGGGGGGACTGGGTGACGAACTTGTCAGTGGCGACGACCTTCATCCCCAGGGCGAGCGCCCGCCGGGCGAGCGCCTGCCCAATCCGGCCGATCCCCACCACGCCGAGGGTCTTTCCCTGGAGCTCGATCCCCACGAACGCCTTCTTCTCCCATTTGCCGTCCTGGATGGAGCGGGTGGCCTGGGGAAGGGACCGCGCGAGGGCGAACATGTGGGCCAGGGCCAGTTCCGCCACGGAGTCCGAGCTC
>DSBZ01000128.1 GCA_011057175.1 Candidatus Acetothermia bacterium | reverse complement strand
TGTTCCGCGGAAGGGTTCGCAGGCCCGGGAAGCGTGTTTTCATGTCCACCTCCGTCGTGTATCGTTGGGCTTGAAGCGTGCATTATATCCGCGCGGTCCATCCTGCCGGGTGTTTGCCTCCACTGGGGAGGGCCTCCGCTTGAGGAGGGGTCATGGCCCATGAGGAAAGGCTGATCGCAGCATGCGGGATCGATTGCACGGACTGTGACATCCGCCGCGCGGCGGCGGATCCGGAACTGCGCCGCAGGATCATCGCGTGGTTCAAGGAGGAGCGGGGCCGTGACGTGAACCCGGAGGCGATCCGTTGTACGTGGTGCCGGGGCGACCGCGACGGTCACTGGTCCGCCGACTGCTGGATCCTCCGCTGCTGCGTGGACGAAAAGGGGCTCGCCCACTGCTCCCAGTGCGCGGAGTTCCCCTGCGCACGCCTCGTTAAGTGGTCGAAGCAAAACGAGGGCTACGGCCGGGCGTTCGCTCGCCTTGAAGCGCTGCGATCGACCTCCCGCTGATCCTGGCGGAGTACGCCCCTCCCCGCGGGCTTCCCTCAGGGGAGGAGGGCTATCATGCCTGCCCCTCATAAGGAGGACCCGTGTCCGAGCGACCGCGCGGCGAGCAGGAAGAAGAGAAAGAGGAAGAGAAGCGCCACGAGAAGCAGGAGGAGAGTTGGGAGGAGAAGTGGCGCCACGATCCCGTGGGCACGTTCGTGTGGGCGACGATCTCCATCTGGGCGGGGCTCGTGCTCCTGGCGGCGAACACGGAGTACTTGATGGAGGTTGCTCAAAGACGTGGTCCGTGATCCTCGTCGGGGCAGGGGCGCTCGTGATCGGGGGTGCTGCTTCGGCTTCTCATCCCCTCCCTCAGGCGGGCGGTGTTCGGCGCGCTCGTCGTGGGCGTGGTCTTGATCGGCGTCGGCCTGCACGAGATCGTGGGGTGGGATGTAGTGTGGCCGGCGATCCTCATCATGTTGGGTGTCTCCATCCTTCGCCGGGGGGTCCTCTTCCGCCGTCACTGAGCTCGCCGAGGGCGCCGAGGGCCCCCCGCCGGGCGTGCCCGCGGAGGGGTCCCTTGTTCCAGGGATTCCTCTCCGCGCTCTCCGCGCGGTGAGAGAGGGTTCACAGGCGGCCGAGGCTGCGACCACCTGTTCAGGGACCGTTATGGAGGCTCAGAACCTGCAGCGGTTGTGGAGCTCGATCTCTGAGATCTCCTCCACGATCAGCGCGGGGAGGGGGTAGGTCGCCCACCGATCCCCAGCGATCGGAGCCTCCTCCCCTGCTGGGACAAGCCTCCCCTGCACCCGGACGCTTTTCCCTACGAGCGGTTCAAGCAGGGGATCGTCCACCCACGGCCAGCGTGGTTTGCCAACGAGCACATAGGAGCCCGCCAAGCCGGGATCGAGCCCGCCTGTCTGGAGGAGGGAGAGGGGCCCCTCGCTCCGCGAGCACCAGAACTGGCGCACGGCGAACAGGTACCCGGTGAGGACCGTGGGTTCAGGCTCCTCGTGCGGCATAAGCCGTGCCACGACCCGCAGCGCTCCCTCCTCGTGGGGAACGCCGTACACGAGCGGGCTCACCGTGGCGGCGAGGGAGTCCCAGTCCAGCCCCGGAGAGCGCTGTCGGCCGAGGAGGATCAGCGTGTCCGGTTCCTCCTCGACCACGAATGGCCCGAACTCCCCCGATGTTCCTGGGGGAAGGAGGAGGAAGGGGTAGAACGACCGGACGGAGATCGATGCTGCCCCCCGCATGAACACCGTGGCCGTGATCACTTAGGTAGGGGCCCCGCCATCGCTGGGATCGGCCGTGTTCGCAAGCTCGACGATCACCTCCCCTGGGGTTGCCCGCCCGCCGGCCGCGCTGCCGGCGAGGACCACGGCGGCCAGGGATAAGATGCACCATCTCCAACCTGCTTTCCTGAATGCTTCGGTCGCTCTCTCCTTGGGGCTCCTGGGTCGGCGCCCGGCCTATAGCTCGCGGAGCGTAGGAGCCCTCGCTCCCTTGTCCCTGCGTTCAGCCCTGGCCGAAAAGGAGGTCCTCGAGACGGAGGCTCCTCCGGCGGGCGATGGCGTCCGTGATGAACCGAAATTGGAAGTGCCCATAGGCTGCTGGATCCTGGGCTAGATCGTAGTAGTGGAGGTTGAAGTAAGCCACTGGATCGACCCCCGGCGGTACGGGATCAGCCAAGCGATCCAGGGCATAAGCAAGGAGCTGGTACAGCGCGACCAGTCGCTCCTCCTCGGCCTCACTTTCCATGAAGAATGCGACAGCACATTCGTTCGCCATCCTTTCCCTCGTGTAGAAGTCTCCCCCGAGGCCAAGCGCACGTTGAAGCCAGTGCGTCATCTCGTGGGCAGGGAGGAACCAGTGGAAGAGCTCACCGAACAAGAGCTCGGTTTCCTCGGCGGAGGCGGCGAGGGAGAATAAGAACGCTTGTTGCGAATCCGTCAGGGTTGGCCAGGGGGGATCACGATCACGTTTGCGCGAGGGTCGAAGTAGGCGAGGTTTGATGGGCGGGGCGGGGAGAGGGCCGGCGATGGGCGCCGCCCAGGCCGCATAGCTCTGCACGAGGTGCTCTCCGAGCGCGAGGATGTCGGACGCGGAGGACGGTCCGGCGACGGCGGGGAGGCATGAGGCGAGGATCGCTGCCGGGACAGCCACCGAGCAGGGGATCCTCCGGCGCGGGGGCACCGCCGTTTTCACTTCTGCCCGCGGGGGCGAGCGCCGACGTTGAACCCGGCAGTGGCCGCCGCGGCAGCGATCGGGGGAGCGAATGGGAAGATCGTCTCGGAGATGTCGAGCGCGAGACCGATTCCAAGAGCGGCTCCCATCCCTCCTGCCGCCCCGAGGAAGCACAGGCCGATGTTCCCCTCGATTCCAAACAACCCTCCCGCTGCGAGGACGCCGAGGCTCGATCCGACGATCGTGCCCCCGGTGAACCCCACGAACGCCCCGAAGATCGCCCGAGCGAGGGCATCCCACCCCGTGGCCCCTGCGGAGAACGCCCAAGACAAGGTGCTGGCTCCCACGAGCGCCCCCGCGTAGCCTCCCGCCGTACCGAGGAGAAGCTCGGTGGGGACCGCATCCTCGGGCTCCACTGCCAGCGCGACAGAGCCCACGAGCACGAACGCCAGGGTCAGCACCGCCATCCTGCACATGTTCATCACCTCCGAGGGAGGCAGCCTACCACAGGGGGAACGGACGAGGCAACGCGATCTCGTCCTCGGCCGCTGTTCGTGGTATCATCGTACCGAGGTCCGATGAAGAGAGCGCTGGCGTGTGCAGTCGTGCTGGCCGCGGGATCCACAGCCTGGGGAATGGACCTCTCCGGAACGTGGATGACCCAGATCGCATTCGCCTCAGGCGCGGCCTCCCCGACCACGGCGTTCACCCTCGACCTTGCCGGGTCCGGCTGGCAACTCACCAGCTCGTGGGATCCCGCCTTCCTCGAGACGAGCAGCCACACCCTCGTGCTCAAGAGCAACCTCGGTCCGATGAACATCACCGCCGGGGCCTCGTTCTGCCTCTCCACGCGCACCGCTCTGGCCCGGGTCGGCACTCCAGACGACCTCGCCCTATGGTCGGCGGGTGGGTTCACGTTCCGCAGCGGGTTCGTCTCGTTCGAGCTCGCGCTCGGGAACCTGACCCTGCGGTTGACGCTCCACCGCGGCCCCGCCGAATAGGACCGGGTTGCCCACCGGGGCAATGGGATCCGCCTGGGATGGCTGAGAGGCGGGGGCTGTTCCCGACCGGGAGCCCGTCCTCCGGTGTCCTACGGCTGGAGGGCTTCCGGCGGGAGGATGCGAACCTCTCTCACCTCTGGGAACTGGAGGGCGGTCTTCTCGATCTGGGCCCGTAGGATCCCCGTTCGACACGCCCCTCCCGACGTCCTGTGCTCCGGGTCGGCGAAAACCACGGTAAGCACTCCGTCGTCGATGCGCAACGACTCCAGGGAGACTCCGGCGAGGGGGAACTCAGAGGAGTATCCAGCCGCGACCTCCCACGGAGCGAGCCCGTGGGTCACGAGGAGGAGAAGGGCCGCCTCCAAGGGCGAGGCGGTGAGCGGAGCCCACCGGGCGAGGGGAAGCACCGCATCCGTGCTGCACGCGAGCTCTCCGTGGAGGAGGAGGTCCACGCCTGCGTGGTAGGCGAATACGTTCACGACCCACACGTCGTCGGGGACCCTCCCCGTCGGGACGTCCGCCACCCGCGCCATGTGCTCGCCCGCCACCCGGTACTCGAACGCGCGCTCCTGCCACGCCAGGCGGACCACGTGCCCCGGCGTGATGGCCTGGGCGTACATCATTCCCGGCTCGCGCACCCCGAGGCTTGAGTCGGCGAACTCTCTGGCGACGACCTCGGCCACCTCGATCTTCCTCGCGCAGATGGCCAGGTCTTCGGCCAACGCCGCCCGGGCCCACGCAGCCGCGCGCCGCGCCTCCGGAATGGCCTCCCAGGAAGGCTCCTCAGCGGTGGGCACAGCATAGAGGGAGGGAGAGCCGAGGAACCGCGCCGGGGCAACGAGGACGGGTCTTCCGGAGCTATCGTGCGCCACGGAGAACGACGCCACGGTCTCCCCCTCGCAGGGGTCGCCGAAGGCGAGGGTGTAGTTCCCAGGGGCAAAGCGGATCCGGTTGTCGGAAAGCACGCGCTCCTCGCCATCCTTCAGTGCTAGAAGTTCGGAGAACGTGGTCACGATCCGCCACGAGCCAATCTCCGGCCAAAGCGACCAGTGGAGGTTCGCCTGGCCGGTGAAGCCCGCCGGGCCCACCGGCGTCACCCCGCACCTCACGCGGAGGATCCCCTGGCCGTCCATGGACAGGCCGATCTCCGGCCGCAAGGCTTCGACCAGTGGCCCCGCGCCCGCCGCCCACCCCACCAGTGCACACACGATGACCACCCATGCTCCGTACTTCACACCGCACCTCCTCGGCTCAGTTCGCCCCCGATCAGGCGGACGTCTCGACCCCGCTGCGAGGATACCCACTTTCTGTCGCAAGGGCTGCTCATGCGTGCAGGTGCTCGCGAGTTCGCAGAGTCAACGGCAACACACTCTGCTCAAGCCTGCTGTTCGGACGTGCGATAGCGTACGTAGCGGCTCCGTACCCTGGCAGTAGTAGGGACTACCCTCCCCTCATCGCGTAGGATGCGCAGCCATCGGCGTACAGCCGGAAGTTCGAGCCCTAGCGCGCGAGCGATCTCCTTAGCGCTCAACGCGCCCCGCTCCAACAGGAGATTGACGATAGCCTCCCGACGGTCACCCCGGCGCCTGGCAGGTTCAACAGCGAATGCTAAAGCGCGATCCGTGAGGGTGTAGAACGTCCAGCGTCGCGCACGGTGCGACTCGAGAAGCCCTTTGCGTACAAGACCAGCAAGCTCCTGCGTAGCGCGATGAAGCTCAAGGCGAGGGCTGAGGCGCCGAAAATCGGCGTTGGTTAGCCTCTCCGTCTGGCGCAAGTAAGCCAACCCCAGACGTTGGGCCTCCGTCAAGGGCGTGTGCTGCGCAATGCGGTTCAGCCATTTTCCTGTTTCTGGATCTACCAAGGTGACATTCCTGGCAACAACAAGGAACGTCGTAACCCGATCCTCAAACAGTGGAGGCGGCAGCCCTACGTCACGCATGACCCGGAGCATGGTGGCGATCCCAGTCCCGCGGTTCTCACAGACCATCCGTCCCCCTTCCACGGGAAGATCTTCAAGGATCCTTAGCAG
>DSBZ01000239.1 GCA_011057175.1 Candidatus Acetothermia bacterium | reverse complement strand
GTGAGGGAGCCCTTGATCTCGAGGATGAACTCCCGAAAGAAGCCCGTCAGTTGGGCGAAGGCATCCTCCAGCATTGCGACCTCGGCCTCAGGCGGGGGAAGGATGGCCCCCTCCTGACCGAGACCCAGCCCGGCCCCGAGGAGCAGACCGGCCAGGAGCCCTCCCAAAACCCGTTTCGCTGTCACGCGTGCCCTCCTTTCTTACCACTCGGGTGCAATCCCACAGGCACCGTAGCCCATCGCGCTCGCGGGGGCAGCGGCCGGTCTGCTCCTCGGGGCCGGGCTGGGTCTCGGTCAGGAGGGGGCCGTCCTTCCCCCGCCTGAGGCCGAGGTCGCAATGCTGGAGGATGCCTTCGCCCAACTGACGGGCTTCTTTCGGGAGTTCATCCTCGAGATCAAGGGCTCCCTCACCGCGTTCGAGACGAGGGTCAGTGCCTTGGAGAGGACAACGTCGACCCTCGCGGGGGGATTGGGTGAGCTGGGGGATCGGTTCGCGAAGTTCGAGGGGGCCGTCGTCCCCGCGATCATGTCCCTCGAGGGACGGGTCACCGCCCTGGAGGGGCACGACTTCGCGTCGCTCGAACGGCGTCTGGGCGCGCTGGACAAGGCATACGAGGCCCTGTCCATCCGCATCGACAACAACCGGGCGAAGATCGAGGGGCTGGAGACGGCCTTCGCCGCTGCGAGTGCCAGCCGCGACGAGCGTCTGGCGGTGGTGGAGGAGATCCAGATCGAGACAGCCAGCCAACGCGAGGAGATCGAGGGTTTGAAGGCCGAAATGGCCCGGCTGGCCGAGGCCCAACAGGCCCAGTGGACGGCGATCTTCCTCGTCCCGCTGGCTGTGGGAGGCCTTCTGTTCCTCCTCCTCTCTCAGGGAAGCTAGGGGTGCTGGGGCCACGAGGCGGTGGGGTCGTCCACGCACGGCCTCACCGCCTTCTCTGTATTCCTTTCCCGCTGGCAGGGGGACGGCTGTCCGCCATGAGTGTGACAAATCCCACCCCCGAGGGACCCAGCAGCCATCACAGAACCGAGGCCCCCTCGGTACGCTGAACCGCTGGATGCCGAAAACAAGGAGGTCGTTCCGATGATGAAACGGGTGATGGGAGGGCTGGTTGTGGGGGCGGTGCTCCTCGGCGCGTTGGGGTTGGCACAAGGTGAGGTCCAGCTGCCCCCGGCGGATGAGGAAATCGCTGCCATGGAGGTTGCGTTCCGCCAGCTGAACCTGTTCTTCGCTGAGCTGATCACCGAGCTCAAGGGAGCGGTGTCCGCCCTGAACGAGGTGGACGCGAGCCTGGCCGCTCAGCTAGAGGATCTGGATGGCGAGATCAGCGGGCAGATCGCCAAGCTGTATGCGCTGGCTGAAGCCCTGAATGAGACGGACCAGGAACTCGCGATGGGCATCACTTCCCTTGCTCAGAGCTTGGAGGAGACGCGGCAGGAGTTCGCCTCCGCCATCGCCACACTGGGGGAGAAAGTCTCCGACCTTACCAAGCAAGGCGCTGTCCACGCTCAGAGCTTGGAGGAGACGCAGCAGGAGTTCGCCTCCGCCATCGCCACACTGGGGGAGAAAGTCTCCGACCTCACCAAGCAAGGCGCTGTCCACGGAGACAAGATCACGACCCTTGAGGGTGCTGCTCTTGCTTTGCAGACCCAGATCGAGGACTGCAAGGCGAAGCTGCGTGCTGAGCTCGAGATGCTCGACGGCAAGTTCACCGCGGATATCCTCTCGCTCCAGGGCTCCATCGCCAGCCTTGCCGAACAGGTCTCCGCTCACGCCGGTCGCATCGCCGCCCTCGAGGCCCAGGACATCGGGTCGGTCCAGCGGCGGATCCTTGCCGTCGAGCAATCGATCCAGGCCCTGAACATCAAGATCGAGAACAACCGGGAGAAGATCGCCCTGTTGGAGAAGGCGATCGGCGGGTTCACCTCCGACCTCAAGAGCACGATCGGGGCCCTCCAGGACCGGGTGGGCGATCATGAGGCGCGGCTGGGGGACGTCGAGGCGACGGTGGTCGATCTGGATGTGCAGGCTCTCCAGGGCGGGATCGCGATGGCTCAAGGGATGGCGATCATCGCCTTGCTCGCCGGGCTCGCCGCCCTGGTGATGGCCCTCCTCGGTGGATAGCGACGGAAGGGGATGGGCGCGGCGTATCGGTCGCGCCCTCTTTCTTTGCCGTCCTGCGTAACGAACGTTACACTACGCCAAGCTCGGGAGGCGGAATGGGACAGGTCGGAGACAAGCTCAGGGAGTATAGGCTGCGGCACGGTCTCAGCAAACGCAGCCTCGCCGCGCAAATCGGCGTCTCTGCCCCGACTCTGGTGCGGTGGGAGGGGGGGACAGCCGTGCCCACCGACTACAACCTCTATCGGATCGAGAGGCTCCTCTGCGAGCCCCCTCCGGCCCGTCCCCCAGCAAGGTGCTCATGACCTCTCTGCGCCGCCTTACCATCCACGGGTTCAAGTCGTTCCGGCGCCGGGTGACGCTCGATTTCTACCCCGGGTTCACGGCCATCATCGGCGAGAACGGGACCGGGAAGTCGAACCTCCTCGACGCGCTCACGTTCGTGATGGGACGTCGCTCCCAGTCGCTCCGCGCGGAACGGATCGAGCACCTCCTCCATGCCCCGGCGAAGGGGGATCCGGTGGAGGAGGCGGAGGTGACCTTGGCCCTCGATAACCGTGCGGGGACGTTTCAGGAGCTCGTCCCCGACGCGGAGGGCGAGGTGCGCCTCTCGCGGCGCATCACGCGCAGCGCCTCCACCTACCGCATCCAGGGCCGCATCGCCGCCGCCCGCGAGGTGGAGGCGATCCTCGCCCTCGCCGGGATCGAGCGTGATGGGTACCACATCGTCGAGCAGGGGATGGTGATCGATGTCCTGGAGAGGTCCCCCAGGGAACGGCGCGAGATCCTGGACGAGGTGGCGGGGATCGCCGCCTACGAGGAACGGAAGGGGCGGGCGATTGAGGAGCTGGGGGAGGTCAAGGAGCGGCTGAACACGAGCCGGATCCTCCTCGCGGAGCGGCGGCAGAGGCTGGCCGCCCTGTACCGGGAGCGGGAGGCGGCTCTCGAGTACCAGGCGCTCGCCGCGGAGCGGGACCGGATCGTAGCTACGCTCGCCTGGCGTCGATTCCAGAGCCGGAAGGCGGCTCTGGAGAAGGCCCACGCCCAGGCGGCGCGCCTCCGCGACGCGGTGGAGGAGCTGGCGGCGGAGGTCGAGCGCCTCGATCGGGAGGTCGAGGCCCGCGAGAGAGCCGGTGGGGACAGGACGGATGCCGATCAGGGCCTCGCCGACCTCGTGCGGCGGGTGGAGCGGCTGCGGGGGGCGTTGGCCACGAAGGAGGCCGAGGCCCGCCTCACCGAACGGGAGATCGCGTCCCTCAAGGAGACGATCCGCGACATGCGCGATCTCCTCTCGCGGCAGGATCGCCCGCCGGAGGCAGTGGAGGCGGTGCTCTCCTTGGGCTGGGAGGGGGTGAAGGGGACCCTGGGGCAACTCGTGACCCCGCGGGAGGGGATGGAGGTGGCGCTCGCCACGGCGATGGGGGGGCACGCCCACGACCTCGTGGTCGAGACCCGCGACCTTGCGTTGCGAGCGGTGCGCCATCTCAAAGAGCACAAGCTCGGGCGGGCGCGGTTCCTGCCCTTGGATCGGATCGCCGTCCCCCCCGTGTCCCCCAACGCCCGCGCCGCGGCCCGGCGGCCAGGAGTCCTCGGGTTTGCGTCCAACTTCGCCGACTGCGCGAGCGACGCTCGCCCTGCTCTCCTCTATGCCCTCGGCAACACGCTGATCGCCGAGTCCCTCGAGGCGGTGCGCGACGTGCTTGGGGTACGGGTTGTGACGTTGGATGGGGACCTACTCGAGCGAGGGGGGGCGATCATCGGCGGTTCCCCGGCGCGCCGGGCGGGAGTGGATCTTGCCCCCCGCCAGGCCCAGCTCCGCTCCCGGCAGGAGGTCCTCACCCAGTTGCGAAGGGAGATGGAGGAGCTATCGGGGGAGCTGTCCGCAGCCGAGGCCCTCCTCGCCGAGCGGTCGCGGGAGCTTGCCCAAGCCCACGCAGCGCGGGCGAGCGCGGAGAGCGATCTTCAGGCCCTCCGCGAGCGGCGCCGGGCGGCGTATCAGGAGTTGGAGCGGCACCGCGCCAACCTCGCCCGCCATGAGCGGGAGGCCGCGGAGATCGAGGGGGAGCTCGCGGCGATGGGCGAGGTCACCCAACCCGAGGGCGGAGGGGAGCAGGGATCGGTGGAGGTCCTCCAGGCCCGCCTCCGCCAGGCGGAACGGCGCCAGGCCGAGCTGGGGACGGTCAACCTGCGGGCGATCGCCGACTACGACGCCTTCCTCGCGGAATTCCAGGACCTCAAGGACCGCGTGGCGACCCTGGAGGCGGAGAAGCACGAGATCGAGCGGTTCATCGGGGAGATCGAAGGGAAGAAGAAGGAGAAGTTCCTCGTCACGATGGAGACTGTATCCGGCGAACTGAACAGGCTCTTTCAAGTCCTCTTCGGGGGAGGGGAGGCGCGGCTGGCCCTGGCCGAGCCGGGGAACATCGCGTCCGGGCTCCTCATCGAGGCCCGCCCGCCGGGGAAGGAGCCGCGGCTCCTCGATGCCCTGTCCGGCGGGGAGAAGACCCTCGTCGCGATCGCGTTCGTACTCGCACTGGCAGCGGGGAAGCCAGCCCCGTTCTACTTCCTCGACGAAGTGGACGCCGCCCTCGATCCGGCCAACTCGGAGCGGCTGGCGCGGCTGCTGCGGGAGTTCGCACGACAAGCTCAGGTGATCATGATCTCCCACAATGAGGAGGTCGTCCGCTACGCGGATCGGGTGTACGGAGTCCTCCTGCGGGATGGGTCCTCCGACGTGTTGGGAATGGAGCTAGAGCATGCCCGAACTTGAGCTTCTTGACCCCCAGTCGTTCACGAAGGCCGATTGGGAAGGCCTGTTTCGCAGCCTGACCGCGGACCTCGATCCGTGGGCGTTGGACCTCGTGGAGCTCGTCGGCCGGTTCCGCGCCTACGTGGCCGGGCGGGACGTCGAGTTCGCCGTCCCAGGCCGGATGGTGCTCGCCAGCTCGGTCCTCCTGCGGATGAAGTCGGATTGGGTGAGGGACGGGGGCGCTCCCCCCACGGTGGAGGACGCCGCCGAGGAAGTGGCCGCGGAACTCGCGGCCGAGGAAGCGTCCGTCTACATCGCCCCCGAGCTCCGGCTCCCCTTGCGGCGGAACCCCCGGGGCCGGGTCACGGTGGGGGACCTCGGGCGTGCCCTGCGGGCCGCCCTCGCCGCCGAGCGGCGCCGAACCGCGGCGGACGCGGACCTCTCCCCTGAGGATATCGGGTTCGCGGTGGAGGAGGAGCCGTTCACCCGCCGTGCGCAGCAGCTCCTCAAGCGATTGCTTACGCTGGTGAACGGAAGACGGGTGGTTCCGTTCCGGGCGGTGGCGGGAGGGGAGCCCCGCGAGAAGGTGGCCCGGCTGATGGAGCTCCTCCATCTCGACGCGGAAGGGAAGGTACGCCTGTTCCAGGAGGAATTCCTCGGGGAGATCCTCGTCGAGGTCCCGGATGGAAGCCAAGGCCCTCGTTGAAGCGGCCCTGTTCGTGGCGGATCGCCCCCTTGCGTTGGCCCAGCTGGCGAAGACGCTCGGCCTCTCCGAGGAGGCGGTGGGCCGGCTGATCCAAGCGCTGGCCGATGAGTGTGCCGCCCCCGATCGGGGG
>DSBZ01000161.1 GCA_011057175.1 Candidatus Acetothermia bacterium | reverse complement strand
TCGTGCCGTTGATCGACGAGCGGCGTCGTGGGCGATGCGGCGGACGTGGTGCTGCTGGGGGCCTCCAGGGGTAGGGAAGACCCACCTCGCGGTAGCGCTCGGACTGAGGGAAATTGAGCAGGGTTACGGGGTGTACTTCGCCCGGGCCCACGATCTCGTGGAGGACCTGAGGCGGGCCAATCCGAGCACAGGCTGGAGCGCAGGCTTCGCGTGTACCTGGCGCCGAAGGTGCTGATCGTGGACGAGTTCGGGGTGTGGCCGTGTGGCCGGGACGGCGCTACGGCCCTGTTCGCCCTCGTCTCGGCGCGGTGCGAGCAGGGGAGCATCATCCTCACGGCGAACAAGGGGTTCGCCGAGTGGGGGGAGGTGCTCGGGGATGAGGTGGTGGCAACCGCGATCTTGGATCGGCTGCTCCACCACAGTCAAATCCTCAACATCCGCGGGGAGAGCTGCCGGCTGGGGGAGAAGAGGCGAGCGGGCTTGTTCGGGCGGGCTCCGGGGCGTTCACCCGAGCCGGTGGCTGAGGAAGCACCGGAGGAACGATGACGGGGGGGGGCTGGTCAATTCCAAGTCGGCGGCGGGAAGGCGGCTCCTACTGGGCCCTGGAGTCCTTGGCCCACGCGGTGAGTCTCAAGGCTGAAGTCCTCGCGATGATCGAGGCTCTCCGCAAGAAGCGGCACCTCAGCGACTACGTGTACGCGGGGCGGTCTCCCAACAGGAGGCGGACGAGGCGATCGGCGCTGGCCGAGCGGGTGCGCGCGGAGGTCACGCCGTGGCTTGCGCGCCACCACCCGGACCTCATCTCCCAGGGGTGGGTGGCGACCAAGGGCCTGGGGGCGTATACTGCTCTCACAAGACCGAACAGCGCATCGCACGCCCCAATCGCGGGGCTGCCCAATGGACCCGAGCCGAGGGTGCGACTTGGCTCATAAGAGCCAAGGAGGCTCTCGGTGGATTTCAGCAGTTTTGCGTTTCACCCCCGGATTGCATCCGGGATCAAGGCAGTTGGCTACGTTCGACCCACCCCGATCCAAGAGCAGGCGATTCCCGTTGTGCTCGAAGGTCGCGACATGATCGGCGTCGCCCAGACTGGGACCGGGAAGACGGCGGCGTTCATGCTCCCCATCCTCCAGCGTCTCGCCGAGGGCAGGAAGGACCTCGTGCGCGTGCTCGTGCTCGCCCCAACGCGAGAGCTTGCCGAGCAGATCCACCAAGCGACGCGCTTGCTTGGAAAGGACATCGGCGTCCGCAGCGTCGCCGTGTACGGGGGGGTGAGCAAGCGGCCCCAAGCCTCTGCGCTGCGCCGCGGGGCGGACGCGGTGATCGCGTGCCCAGGCCGGCTTCTCGACCTCCACCGAGATCGAGCGATCGACCTCTCGCGCGTGGAGGTGCTCGTCCTCGACGAGGCGGACCGCATGTGCGACATGGGGTTCCTCCCCGACATCCGGCGCATCCTCGCCCTCCTACCCAAGGATCGGCAGACCCTCTTCTTCTCGGCGACGATGCCCCCGGAGATCCGCCGCCTGGCGGGGAGCATCCTCCGCGACCCGGTCACGATCGAGGTGGACCCGGGCGCCCCGGCGAAGACCGTGTCCCATGCGTTCTACCCGATCACCGAGGGCCGGAAGCGCGACCTCCTCCTCGCCCTCCTCCGCGGGCCGGCCAGGGGACGGGTGCTCGTGTTCACGCGCACCAAGCACCGCACCCAGGCGCTCACCTCGTTCCTCGCCCGGGCGGGGTTCCGCGCGGCGGCGATCGAGGGGAACATGACCCAGCGGGAGCGCCAAGGGGCGCTCGATGGGTTCCGCTCGGGACGGTACGACATCCTCGTCGCGACCGACGTCGCGGCGCGGGGGATCGATGTCGAGGACATCTCCCACGTGGTCAACTACGACCTGCCCGACACCGTGGACGCCTACACCCACCGCGTGGGCCGCACGGGGCGGATTTCCAAGTCCGGCCAGGCGATCTCCCTCTCCACGCCCACCGACAAGCTCCGGCGCAAGTGGGTGGAGAAGGCGGTGGGGAAGCCGATCGAGCCGTGCCGCCTTCCCGGGTTCGACTACGGCGGGGCGGCCGTTCCGGTCCTCGCCCCGCCGGTCCGCACGGGCGCGGCGTACACGGGGTCGACCTCCAGGTACGGCCGGCGAGGATACCGGCGCCGGTAGGCGGGGATCGTCCCCGACGCCTCTCTAGAACCGGACGCTCACGCTGACGGGGAGCCCGCTCCAGGGAGGGAGACATCCACCTGGAACCGGACCACCCCCAGCAGCCAGGCGAGGAGCCCGATGTCGAGGTAGGGCTCCTCTCCATCGAGTTCCAAGATGAGCTTGAAGTTCGTCCAGGGGTCGAAGTCCACTCCCAAGTAGGCAAGGATGCCCGTCGCCGGCACGAAACCGAGATCGAGTCCAGGGTGGAGGGTGAGGGAGGGAAGCGCTCGCCACGAGAGGACCCACCCCGCACGGACTGCCCACGAAGGAACGGGAACCAGGATCTCGACCCCGAACGGGGTCGCGAGAGAGACGGGCCCGGTTGTCCCCACGTGGACCTTGCCCCACGCTTGCACATCCCCGAACAGCGCCGATACGGGCCGCATCCCAACCTGGAACGAGTCGCTCAGCCGTATTCGAACCGCAAGAACCCAAGCGGGTCCGTGGGCGAGGCGAACGCGAAGAACTGGATCTCGACCTCGCCCCGAGCGAGGACGTACGCGGTGGGCTTGTACAGGCCCCGCGTGGGGCGCGCGTCCCAAAATGCGTGGCCGGGCACGGCGGCCACAAAGCTCCCCACGAGGACGGGGCCCGCAAGCCGCGCGATCCAGGACCGCGAGGGAGAGGACCGGACCTCCGTCGGCCGCGAGCGCAAGCTCACTTCCCGGCAGCGCGCAGGGCGAGGAGGACCCGCTCCGAGGTGAACGGGGCCCGTGTCAGGCGGACCCCCACCGCGTCGTAGATCGCGTTCGAGATCGCGGGAAGCGGACCGTTGATCCCGATCTCGGAGATCGACTTGGCACCCCACGGCCCGGTGGGCTCCGAGCTTGGGACGAGGATCGCCTCGATCCTCGGCGCGTCGAGCGCCGACGGGATCTTGTAGTCGAAGAGGCTCGCGTTCACGCATCGCCCGCTTGGGGAGAAGAGCATCTCCTCGGAGAGGGCGTGGCCGATCCCCTGGAGGACCGCCCCCTCGAGCTGCCCCTCCGCGGCCTGGGGGTGGATCGCCACCCCGCAGTCGGCGGCGACCACGAAGTGTTCCACGCGCACGATCCCCGTCTCCCGATCCACTGCCACCTCGCAGAAGAACGCGGCAAACGGGGGCGGCGACTCCGGGCAGGCGAACGAGGCGGTGGCCGCGATCTGCCTCTGGTCGGTCACGTAGGTCGCTCGGTGGCCGATCTCGGCCAGGGTGAGCCTCTTCCCCGTGCGGCGGCTCTCCACCGCTCCGCCCCCGAGCTCCAGCACCTCCGGCCTCTCCTCGAGGGCCGCCGCGGCCACGTCCAGGATCTGCCCCCGCACCTCTTGGGCCGCCCGGAGGACCGCGTTCCCCGACACGTACGTCGTGCTCGAGGCGTAGGCTCCGGTGTCGAAGGGGGTGAAGTCCGTGTCCGCGGAGTAGACGAGGACGCGGTCCACCGGGACCCCGAGCTCCTCGGCGGCGATCTGGGCGAGGATCGTGTCCGAGCCCGTCCCGAGGTCAGTCGCCCCGACGAGGAGGCGGAAGCTCCCGTCGTCCTGCATGACGAGGGTCGCCGCGGCCATGTCCACCCCGGTGATCCCCGACCCCTGCATCGCGCACGCCATCCCCACCCCGTGGACCCACGGCCCGTCCGTCCTCCGCTTTCCCCGCTTCTCCCGCCACCCGATCCGCTCCGCCCCGATCCGCAGGCACTCCTCCAGGGCGCAGGAGCGGACGATCTGGGCCGTGCCCTCCCGCCCCTCCCCGATCTTCTCGAAGATGGGGGAGGTCTCCCCGACCCGGATGTGGTTCCGTCTCCGCAACTCGTCGGGATCCAGTCCGAGCTTCTCGGCGAGCACGTCCATCGCCACCTCGAGGGCGAAGTACCCCTGGGTCGCCCCGTACCCCCGGTACGCCCCAGCGACGGGGAGGTTCGTGTACACCGCCCTCCCGTGGAACCGGAGATGGCGGGCCTTGTTGTAGAGGGGGAGGGTCTTGGAACCCACGTTGGACAGCACGGTCAGGGCGTGGGCCCCGTAGGCCCCGGTGTTGGAGAGGACCTCCATGTCCACGGCCTGGAGGACGCCGTCCTCCCCCGCACCCAGTCGCACTGCGACCCGCATCGGGTGCCGAGTGCGGCTGGCGACGAACACCTCCTCCCGGGCGTAGGCCATCCGCACCGGGCGGCCCGTCCTCAGGGCGAGGAGGGCCGCCACCGGCTCGAGGATGACCTCCTGCTTCGAGCCAAACCCGCCGCCGATCCGGGGTTTGATCACCCGGATCCGGGCCGGGTCCAGCCCCACTACCCGCGCCACGATCCGGCGCACGTGGAACGGGACCTGGGTCGAGGTACGTAGGACGAGCCTGCCCGCCTCGTCGAAGTAGGCGAGCACGCAGTGGGGCTCGATCGCGGCGTGTTGGGAGTACGGGATCTCGCACATTGCCTCCGCGGTCACCGCCGCATCGGCAAGCCCCTGGGCGGCGTCCCCGACCGGGATGTCCACCGCCGCAGCGACGTTGCGCTGGGCGTCGTAGATCCCCTCGGCGTCGGGCTCGTCGTGGATGACGGGGGCGCCGTCGGCGAGGGCCGTCTCGGGGGAGAGGACGGCGGGGAGGACCCGGTACTCGACCTTGATCTTCCGCAAGGCCTCCAGGGCCGCCTCCTCGGTCACCGCAGCCACGGCCGCCACCCGGTCCCCCACGAACCGGACTTTCCGGTCGAAGAGCACCGTGTCGTAGGGGGAGGGCTCGGGCCACCCCTGCCCGGCGGTGGTGTAGGGAACGCGGGGCACGTTCCCCTGGTGGAGGACCGCCCGCACCCCGGGCACGGCCTCCGCCTCGGAGGTGTCGATCGAGACGATTTCGGCGTGGGCGTGAGGCGAGGGGAGGATCTTCCCCACCAGGGCCCCAGGGAGGTCGAGGTCGAGGGTGAACACGGGCTTGCCCGCGACGAGGGCCGGCCCATCCACCTTGCGCACGCTCCGCCCGACCGCGTTCCTCTTCCGCCCGTCTACCGCCATCTCCCCTCCTTCTTCCACTGGGCGGCGAGGAGGACCGCGTCCACGATCTTCACGTACCCCGTGCATCGGCACAGGTTCCCGGAGATCGCCTCCCGCACCTCATCGGGGGTCGGGTCGCCGTTGCGCAGGAGGAGCTCGTAGGTGGCGAGGATCATCCCCGGCGTGCAGAACCCACACTGCACGGCTCCGCTATCGAGGAACGCCTGCTGCAGCGGGTGGGGATCGTCGACCGTCCCCAACCCCTCGAGGGTCATGACCCTCTTCCCCTGGACCTGGGGGGCGACCATGAGGCACGATCGCATCGCGCGGCCGTCCACAAGCACCGTGCACGCCCCGCAGTCCCCCGTGCCGCACCCCTCCTTCACCGACTTCATCCCCAGCCGGCGGAGGAGGGCAACGAGGCGCTCCCCTGGCTCAACATCGAGGTACTTCGGCTCCCCGTTCAGTTCGAATGAGACCTTCATGCGCTCGCCCTCCGGGCGCCCCGGGCACGGGCTCGTTCCACGAGGACCCCCGCCACCGCCCGCCGCCACGCCCCGCTCGCCCGACGGTCGTCCCCGACCTCGACTCGCCCCTCCAC
>DSBZ01000063.1 GCA_011057175.1 Candidatus Acetothermia bacterium | reverse complement strand
CTGGGGCTCGGGTCCTCGTGGTCGAGCGCTCTCCCCGCCGGCCGCCGCGTTGCACCGGCCTCGTCGGCCCGACGACGCTGGACCTCCTCGCCCTTCCCCCGCGGTTGGTGGTGCGCGAGCTCCGTGCGGTAAGGGTGGTGGCTCCGGGGGGAGCGGCCGTCGAGTTCCGTGCCCCCGTCGCGCGCGGATATGTGCTCGATCGGCGGGGGCTTGACCGCTGGCTCCTCGAACGGGCGGCCGACGCCGGGGCGGAGGTATGGAGCCCGGCGGCCGCGGTGGGCATCACCGGCCACCGTCTCCACACCACGGCGGGAGCGGTCGAGTTCGCGGCCCTGGTCGCGGCCGATGGAGCGGCGAGTGCTGTCCGCCGCTGGGTGGGGCTCCCTCCGCCTGGGGAGCTCCTGGTCGGGGTGCAGGCAGAGGTTGAGGCTCCGGGGGCCGACGATGCGGTTGAAGTCCACCTGGGGAGCCTGCTCGCCCCGGGCGGGTTCGCCTGGGTCGTTCCCGCTGAGGAGGGCGTGGTGAGGGTGGGGCTTCTCACTGTGGCGGGGCGCGAGGCGTTCCCCCTCCTCGATCGGTTCGTTGCCCGTCGCTTCCTGGGGCGGCCCGTCCTCCGTCGGGAGGGGGGGGTCGTCCCCATCGGTCCGCCCGCGGTGACGTCCGCGGGGCGGGTGCTCCTCGTGGGGGACGCGGCCGGCCAGGTGAAACCCCTCTCTGGCGGAGGGATCCGGTTCGGGGCGATCGCAGCTCGGATCGCGGGGGAGGTCGCGGCCCAAGGGGCGGATGCCCTCCCGGCCTATGAGGCCCGCTGGCGGGCCGAGCTCGGGGAGGAGATCGCGTTCGGCCTCCAGGGGCGGCGAGCGTTCTTCCTCGCCGATCGGGAACTCGACCAGGTCGTGTTGGCGATGGACCGCCCCGCGATCCACCGCCTCGTGGCCGCGGAGGGGGACATCGATCGGCCGTCCCGCCTCGTGCGGGCTGTCCTCTCCCATCCGGGTACGTGGTCGACGCTGCTCCCGGTGGTGGGCGGCCTGGGCGGATGGGGCTGGGTACGCGAGCTCGGGCCCAGGTTGTCCGCTGACCCCCGGCGCCGGTAGACTGTTGCGTGCCGAAGCGGAAGGATGAGAAGCGGATCCCTCCTTCGTCGCGGCCTCCCGGGCGGCTCTCGCGGTTTCGGTTCTGGGCCCTGGTGGCCTTCCTCCTCACGATGCCCGTCTTCTTCTCGCCGTGGAACACGGAGTACGGGTACACGAAGGCGATCTACACCGTCGTTTTCGTGTCGTTCCTCCTCATCCTGTGGGCGGTCGAGGTCCTTCCCCGCCGGGAAGCGAAGGTCGAGCTCAGCTGGCTCTTCCCTGTCCTCCCTGCCCTCCTCTGCGCCGCCCTCCTCTCCCTCTCCGGGAGGACCCCCGCCCCGGTCGTCCTCCAGTCGGCGGCCCTCATTCTTTACTTCGGGTTCATCTTCCTCCTCGTGGTGAATGCCCCCCTCGAGGAGGGGGAGATCGTCGTGATCCTCGGGGCCCTGCTCCTGGCGGGGGTCGGGAATGCCCTGTTCGCTCTGCTCCAGCGCCTCGGCGTGGCCCCCGGCGCGGCGGAGGATCCGATAATCGCCACAATGGGCAACCGCCAGTTCCTGGCCGGGTTCCTCTCCTATCTCGTCCTGCCCACGGGGGTCCTCCTCGTCCGGCTCCGCCGGCCCTGGACGTGGATTCCAGCCCTCGTCGGGGCCGGGTTCGTGCTGGCGGTCATGCTCCTCACGGGCCAGATCGGCGTGCGGCTCGGGCTCGTGTTTGGGCTGGGGTTCATTGCGTGGGGACTCGGGCAGTGGGGGGTGTGGGCCGGTCCCTGGCGGCGATGGGTCGCCGCCGGGGCCGTGGGTGCCGCGGCGCTGGGGGCGGTCCTCGGCCGCGCCGGCCTGGTGGGGGCCGCCGCCCTCCTCGGCGCGGGCGCCGCCCTGGCTGGGCTTGGGCATCTCCTCCGCCGGTTCCGCATCCTATGGGTTCCCGTCGCTGCCCTCGTCATCGCAGCAGTGGTCCTCCTCCTCTCCGCCACGACGCCCCTCGCCGGGGTGCGCCACCTCTGGGAGCGTCAGTCGGGGGCAGTGCGGGCGTGGGACCTGTGGGTTGGCTACGAGATGTGGCACGACCAGCCCCTGTTCGGGATCGGCCTCGGCGGGTACAAGATCCACTTCGTCCCGTACAAGCCCTCCTTCCTCGCCTCCCCCCGGGGGACGAGCTACGCGTTCCCGTTCCCGCGGGCGGACCAGGCCCACAATGAGTACGTCCAAGTCGTAGCTGAAATGGGGACGGTGGGGGGGCTGGTGCTTCTCGCCGGGGTTGGCATGTTGGGGTACCTCGGCCTGCGGCGGGTGAGCTCCCAGCGCGATCCGACGAAGCGACTCGAACTCCTCCTCCTCGGGGGAGGGCTCGTCGCGATCCTCGTCCACGCCGTTCCCACGTTCCCGTTCCACCTCCCGGCATCGAGCCTCGTGTTCGTGGTCCTCCTCGGGCTCGCGCTGTCCCCCCGCTACGGCCCGGTGGGGGATCTCCGTGTTTCTCTCCGCGGCCGCGGACTCAAACTGGCCGCCCTCGCTCTTCTCCTCTTCGCGGTCGGGGTGTCCGTGATCGCGGTGCGGGACATGATTGCCGATGCTTACCTCCTGGCGGGCCGGGTCTCTCTGGGCTACGGCGATGTGGCGCGGGCCCGCCAGCAGCTCGCCCGGGCGGTGGAGCTCGACTTCTACCCGCGGGTGAGCTTGTACTGGCTGGGTGCGGCCCATGCCGAGGCCGGCGACTTCCCCGCTGCCCAGGCCGCGTTCCGGGCCTGCCTCGACCGCTACATCCCGGAGAACCTGTACCTCCAGCTCGCGTCGGTGGACCTCAAGCTGGGGGAGATCGGGGAGGCGCGGGCCCTCCTGGAGCAGCTCCTCGCCACGCTCCCGCCGCGGGCGATCGAGCGCGATGCCCACTACCTCCTTGCGATCGCCGATCTCCAGGAAGGGGACCTCCTTGCCGCCCAACGGCGGCTGGAGGAGGTGCTCGCCCTGGACCGGAACTACGAATGGGCCCGATTTCAGCTCGGCGAGATCGCGCGGCTGCGATACCAGTGGGAGGAGGCCCGCGCTCACTACGAACGGGTGCTCGCCCTCGTCGCGGCGAAGGAGAAGAAGCTTCAAGACGCGTACGGAACGGCGGTGTCCCTGGCGCGCCTCGGGGAGCTGCGCGCGGAGGAGGCCCGCCTCCGCGAGCTCAGGAAACAGGTCGAGTGGATCCTCCGCCAGATCCCCTGACGCCCGGGGGGCCGGGAAAGGATTGACACCACGCCGTCCCTAGGTGCTATGCGGGCTCGCCATGGGTCGCCGATCCGACCGCTTACGGTCTCTGGACGATGGAGGCCCTACGCGAACCAGGCGCTCGGGAGTTCCGTCTCGGTCATCTCCCCGGGGACGATCAGCCGAGCGCTCTCCCGGCCACGCGGAGATACCCTGTGTTTCCTCCCCTTCGGGGGAGCGCGACGAACTCGACCTGGGGATGGCCCGTGATCTGTCTGGCCTTGGCGTCGTCCTGTCCGGTGCCGAAGTACAGCCGCAACCCGTCCCGCACCAGGGCCATTGGCCGGACCCGGGGGAACCGGCCGTCCCACGTCGCCAAGAACATCGTGGGGTGCGCGTTTGGAGGCAAGAGCTCGTCCAGCATCCTCAGCAGCTTTTCCTTGGTCATGCCGTTTCCTCAGTGGTTGTGCGCGTTCATGATATCGAATGGAGGGGAGGTGCGTTGACTGCAGGGTGTGGGGGCACGGGGTATCGCTCTTCCCCGTGTTCCGGGTTCTCGGCGACGACGATCAGCCGGGCTGACTCCAATGAGGCCTGCCGCAGCTCGAAGTCCCGGTAGGCGGCGCGGTACCTCCACCCGGCTCCGGTGAAGAGGGCGATCAGTTCGTGGAGGCCGTAGATCCGGAGGCGGAAAGGGATCTCGGCGCGGAAGCGGTAGCCATCGCCCGTCTGCTCGAAGAACGTCCACACGTTCTCCATTCGCGACGTCTCCAGGTTCAGCTTGCGCTCCTCCACCAGGAGGAGGTTGCCGATGTGGACGGCGCCGGAGGGCGTGAAGTGGCGGACGGCCCCCTCGCGGAAGCTCGTGTCCAAGACGAAGATCCCGTTCCGTCGGGTGAGGGCGCGGCACCGGCGCAGGATTGAGGCATCCGCCTCCTCGTCGTAGTACCCAAGCGAGGTGTACATGTTGATCACGGCGTCGAACCTCCGGGGGGCGAGCCTCTCCGCCTGGCGCACGTCGAGGACGAGGAACTCCGTGCGATCCCGAACCCCGTGCTCAGAGGCGAGTTCGCGGGCGCGGGCGATGAACCGTGGGGAGAGGTCCGCCCCCACGACCCGGTAGCCGAGCTGGGCGAGGTGGATCGCGTGGCGCCCGATCCCGCAGCTCAGGTCAAGGATGGTCGCCTCGGGGCTGATCCCGTGGACCTGAAAGAGGTGCGCAAGGCCCTGCGCCTCCCCCTCCGCCCGGGCGAACCGCTCCTCGAGGAGGGCCTGGAACAAGTCCCCGTGTTCGATGAACAGATCGCTGATCCAATCGCTATCCATATCGCATCGCCTCCGGGCCCGAGGCGGGTCCCCTCGCGGGCGGCCACGGTCCCGGCCTCCCCGAGTATATCGAAGGGGCGGTATCCTTAGGGCGTGGACTTCGCACGGTACCTGATCCGACCGGAGCGCTGGGAGGAGATCCCCCCCGATTGGGCCGTTCTGTTCGGCCGAGCCGGGCCATTGGCGGTGGAGATCGGGTTTGGGAACGGGGAGTTCCTCGTCGAGGCCGCCCACGCGCACCCGGAGCTGAACTGGGTTGGGTTCGAGACGGGCCTCACCTGCATCGTCAAGGCGGGGCGGAAGCTCGCCCGCGCAGGGGTCGAGCACGTCCGGTTGGCGCTCGCCGACGGCCGATTCGCGCTGCGGGAGCTCTTCTCGGACGGGGCGGTCGATTGCGTGGTCGTCCACTTCCCTTGCCCGTGGCCGAAACAGAGCCACGCGGAGCGGAGGGTGATGGATGGGGACTTCGCCCGAACGTTGGCCGCAGTTCTTGGCCCCGGTGGACGGTTCGAGCTGACCACGGATGTCCTACGCTACGCGGAGGATGCGGCCGCGCACCTGGAGCGGGCGGGGTTCCAGATCGCAGGGCCGACGGCGGTCCTCGCCGCAGGCCCGGGCACGCGCTACGAGGCCAAGTGGCGCCGGGAAGGCCGGCCGATCTGGTCTCTCCGGGCGCAGCGGGGCAGGAAAGGGTGTACACTGCGTATTGCGGAGGGGACGATGCCCCATGTGAGGATCGGGAGAGCGGTCACGCCGGGTGCGCTCGCGCAGCTCGTCGGGCTGAAGGAGACGTGGCCGGGTGGAGCGTTCGTGATCAAGGGGATCTACCTCTCCTCCGATGGCTCGGCCCTCCTCCGTGCGTTCGCCACCGACGAGGGGTTCGAACAGCAGTACCTGGTCGCGGTGATGCGGGGCACGGAGGAGACGCTGGTCAAGCTCGACGGGGCGACGGTACCATTCCGAACCCCGGCTGTGAAGCGATCCGTGGCGGCGGTGGCCGCTGCACTGGAGGACGGACGATGCGGACCATGACGAAGGGCGAGGGCGCCCGGGCCGGCCGTGGAGGGGGCACGCCACTGCAACATGCGGTGCGTACGCTTGGCCTCCTCCTCGCTGTGTTGACGTTCGCGGGGGGCGGTCTCGCCCTGGACGGGGAGGTGGGGACGCGGTTCGAGGTTGGGGACCGGGTGAGCAGCGGGGGGTGGTTCTCCCTCTCGGGGG
>DSBZ01000030.1 GCA_011057175.1 Candidatus Acetothermia bacterium | reverse complement strand
TTCCGACTGCGGTGGGGGAGAGCGATGACGATGGCAGCTCAGAGCATCCGGGTCGAGGGTTGGCGGGGGAGGAACGGGGCGATAGTATTTGCTGCGGCGGAGCGTAGCGCAGCCTGGTAGCGCACTGGCATGGGGGGCCAGGGGTCAGCGGTTCAAATCCGCTCGCTCCGACCACTGTCGTCGGGCACAAAGCCTGACGCTAGAACGTGGCTTGCGAGCGTCGCAACCCACGTGCGACGTCCTGGTCATCCGATGATCCGAATTGGGTTTCTCATGTCGGACACGGGCGGCGGCCATCGCGCGGCGGGGAAAGCAATCGAGGCCGCACTTCACCACCGCTACCCGGGCACGTTCGCGTGCGAGTACTTCGATGTGTTCCGCCGCTGTGGCCTTCCCCCTGTGAAGTGGGCGCCGGAGATCTACCCCCGGTGGGTGGCCCGCCATCAGCCGTCCTACGACTTCTTCGTAGCTCAGATGGACCGCTTTTTCAGCACCCGGATCGGGCGCAAGGGCCTCCCCTCCTGGGTCCTCCGGAAGGGACCCTGCGTGCGGGCCCTCCGGGAGTGGAGGGGGATGGTCGTCCTCCACGCTGGGTTCAGCGGCTACGCCGTGGCCGTCCGCCGGGCGGCAAGGGCGCGGATTCCCCTCCTCGCCGTGATCACGGACATGGCCTCTCCCCACAGCGGGTGGTACCACCCCGGGCTCGACCGGTGCCTCGTGCCGACACCGAGCGCCATCGAGCGCGCGATCGCGCTCGGGCTCCCTCCCGACAAGCTCCGCCTCGTGGGCCACCCCGCGCACCCCAAGTTCGCCCTCCTCGCCGCGCGGCTGCGCGCAGCCCCGTGGAAGGGCCTCGTCCACGTGTACGGGTTCGTGACGAACATGGAGCTCCTCATGCGGGGCGCGGACATCGTGGTCGGCAAACCCGGGCCGGGGGTGATCGCCGAGGCAGCGATCATGGGCCTCCCCATGGTCCTCACCGGGGGGATGGTGAACGGGCTCGCCAACGTCCGATTCGTGACGGACGCCGGGGCCGGCGTGTACGCGAAGGGCCCGGAAGAGGTGCGGGCCGTCGTCGCCCGGTGGCTCTCTTCCCCCGACGAGCTCGCCCGCCGGCGGGAGAACACACCGAAGATCGCGTACCCCAACGCCTCGCTCGACATCGCGGACGAGATCGCCCGAGCGGTCGGCGTCGCGGTCCCACGAGGCGCACAGCCCTGAGCGCGTCGGCGAAGCGGCTCCTCCTCATCTGGGGCTCAGTGGCGTTCTCGGCCCTGTTCATCGCCCGCTTCTGGCGGCTGCGCTTCCTCCTCGCGGCGATCGCCCTCGGCGTGACGTGGAGATCCTCCGCCTCCCCACCCGCCGCTGGGGGGCTTAGCGCAGCGCGTCGCGGCGTGCCCTGTTCTCGTAGGGTCGCACGAAGTCCAAGTAGTCCTGTTCGGGAATCGGGTGGCCCAACTTCGCCTCAACCGCCGCGCGGTGCACGGTCCGACTCCCAAGCTTGTCGCACATGTAACCGGCACCACCGGCGCAGTCAGCCAGACCTTTCCCCAGTACGCACGCCCGAACTGGACAGCCCGCGTCCACGAACCGCGGGCGCTCCGCATCCAGGGTGAGGCACCCGTCGCAGCGAGTCTCCTGCGGTGGGATCCGAAACCCATGGTAGGTGAACCAGCCGTCGCTGATCCTCTTCTGACCGTCCAGGCCGCGGTTGTTCTCCTTGTAGGCGAGGCAGAGATCGCAGCGGTAACCGCAACGCGTGACGATGCTCGCCACCGTACCACCTAGTAAGGGATCGGGCTGATCCGGTTCAGCTTCTCCAGGCGATGGGTGGCCCGCACCTGGCGCACGGTGCCGGAGAGCCCCCGCACGACGAGGCTGTCCGTGGTCGCCCCGCCGCCGGAGTACTTCACGCCCCGCAGGAGCTCGCCGTCGGTGATCCCGGTGGCGGCGAAGCAGACGTCGTCCGAGGCCACGAGGTCGTCCATGGTCAGGGTGCGGTCGAAGTCGAACCCCAGCTCCCGGCCGCGGCGGAGCTCCCCCTCGTCGCGGGCCACGAGCCGCCCTTGGATCTCCCCGCCCATCGCCCGCAGGGCGCACGCGGCCAGGACCCCCTCCGGGGTCCCGCCGATCCCGAGGAGGACGTCGATCCCTGAATCCGGCCACGCTGTCATGAGGGCCGCCGCCACGTCGCCATCGGGGATGAGCCGGATCCGGGCCCGCAGGCGGCGGACCTCAGCGATGAGCGCCTCGTGGCGAGGCCGATCGAGGATGATCACGGTCAGGTCCTCGACCCGATCCCCCTTCGCCCGGGCGATCGCGGCGAGGTTGGCCTCCACCGGGGAAGCGATGTCCACCTTGCCTTTGGCTGCCGGTCCTACAGCGATCTTGTTCATGTACACGAATGGCCCCGGGTCGAACATCGTCCCCCGCGGGGCGATCGCCACGGTGGAGATCGAGTTCAGGTTCCCGGTAGCGAGGGGACTGGTCCCATCGATCGGGTCCACCGCGATGTCGACATGGGGCGGCCCTCCTGCTCCGACCCGTTCCCCGCTGTAGAGCATCGGGGCGCAGTCCTTCTCCCCCTCCCCAATTACGACGACCCCGTCCATCTGCACGCTGGCGAGCATGTACCGCATCGCCTCGACGGCGGCCCGATCGGCGCCTTCCTTGTCTCCACGGCCCATGAACCGTCCCGCGGCCAGAGCGGCGGCTTCCGTCACCCGGACGAGCTCGAGGGCGAGGTTCCTCGTCGGCGGCGTCTTCATCCCAATCCTTCCTCGGGAACACTGTAGCCGCCATGTCCGCTTCGGCCAAGCCGGACTCCGCTGACGCACAGGTGAATCAACGCTCGTCCCACATCGCGATCACAATGTCCTCCACCCCTGAAACCGGGAATTCGAGGCGGGTGGAGGGAGGCCAGCGCACAATGCGCGGGGGATCGCTGTGCAGGTGAAGCACAGGCCGGAAGCGGGCAGCGCCCCCTTCGACCTCCCACATCCCGGCTCCGGACGGGGGCCCGATCGCTACTCCGGGTTCGCCAGGAGGCGGATCGGGGATCTCCTCGATCCAGTACAGGGCCACGGGCGCCGCTGCGGGGTCGCTCATGTCGAGGAGCTGGAAGTCGTACCCCCAGCCAGGGTTGAGGACGAGGTGCCTTCGCTCCCCTGATATGTCGTAACCGACCACAACCGCGTAGTGGTTGGGGAAGATCCCGCCCTTCCCCGCCCAGTCGAACAGGACCACGTGGGGCACCCCCCGCTGGATGAGCTCGACCGATCTCGCGAACACCGCGGCCAGGCTCCCGTCCGCGGTCCCGAGGACGACCCCGCGCGGACATTTCCGTTCGATGTACGCCCGCAGCCCAGCGGTGAACGCCCATGGCCACGTCAGACCCTGGTGCTGCCCTCCCCAGACGATGGTGATCGTACCCATGAGCTTGTACAGCTCCGCGATCGCCGCCGCGGGGCCGTCAGCCAGAAACCGGTATCCGTAACGACGGTCGTAGTAGGCAAGGAGAATCCGCGCTGCCTCGGGCCCACAGCCAGCCGGAGTACGCGTGCCGTCCTCGGCAAGGAGCCACGTCGGACCGAGGGGCGGGGCCCCGACGAGGATCATCCGTTCCGGGGCCTGAGCGAAAGCCGCTCCCGCCACCGCGAGGTGGATTGCCACCGCGACAAGGGCGATAGAGCCCAGCGCGGGGAGCGTTCTCGGGTTCATCGATCTTGATCCCCCAGCGGCGCTCGCCTCACATCGGAACGACCGGCTCCGCATCGTCCCCTAGGGTCATAGCCGCAGACCCTGTCGCTTCTTCTCCGCATAGAGCTGGGCGTCGGCCTCCTCGAGGAGCTCGCGGATCGTGTAGGGACGGTCAGGGGTCCACACAGCCCAGCCGGCATCAATGGCGATCGGGACCTCGGGGAGGTGTTCGCGGCTCCAGAGATCGAGGGTCGTCTGCAGCCTCTGCACCACGACATCCACGGGGTTGGCTGTTTCCGGGAGGACGATCAGGAACTCATCCCCACCGTAGCGGACGACCCAGTCGCTCTCGCGCAGCGTTTGCCGGATGAGCTGAGCGATGGAGCGCAGGACCTCATCCCCGCGGGCGTGCCCCAGTTGATCGTTCACCCGCTTGAACCCCCGCAGATCGGTCAGAAGGAGGGTGAACGACCTCTTGTAGCGCTGAGATCTCTTGAGTTCCGTGTGAATGGTCTCGTCGAAGTAGTGCCGATTGAAGAGCCCAGTCAGGGGGTCATGCATCGCCTTCTCGCGCAGCAATGCTTCGGTCTGAACTTGCTCACTGATGTCGAGCAAGTCAACCAAGTGGGCCTGGCGATCCAGGCACTGCAGGGGGTAGGTGCGCACAAGGAGCCATACCGTGCTCGCATCCTTGCGGACACCGCGGGCCCTCACCCCCGCCCGTTGGAGCTCGCCCGTTGGCCTGAGGACCGCTGCCCGCTCGTCGGGATGGATGAGTTGCCACCACGGGCACAGGGCGAGGAGCTCCTCTCGCGAGTAGCCAAACAGGTCCACGACCCGCCCGTTTGCGTAGGAGAGGCGATCCCCTTCCGTCACCAACAATCCGGCCATGCAGTGCTCAGCCAGGACGCGGAACAGGGATTGATCCGGGTCGAAGCGACGCGTTCTCTCGGCGCCGCGGAGGGAGGCGACGGCCATCCGTGCCAGCTCCGCGAGGGCGTGGAGCGTGGCTGGGGTGGGGCGGGATCCGTCACGGGGATCATCCACCGAGATCGCCCCGAGGATCTGGCCCTCGAATTCGAGCGGGGTGAGCAAGAGATCATCCTCGTGCCAACCTCCCGGCACGATGAACCGGCGGCGGCTCCGCACGAGGGGGGACACCTCCTCCAGAGGCGTTCTCGCGGGGATGTAATAGGAGGAGCCGATCCGGCAGGACGGGGGGAAGCGGGAAGCAGTCACGGTGCCCCCCTGCTCGACGAACCGGCGCAGCACCGCTTCGTCCTCGGGGACGAGCCCGCGCGCCGCGTATGCCACCACGCGAGAGGGCTCCGTCGGGATCAGGGGGGGCTCGTAGCCGCTGACCACGACCCTTCGGAATGGCGTCTGCCGCAACGCCAGGTCGGCGATGGACTCCAGGGTGGTCCCCAGCGCCCTTCCCACTCCCTCCCCCGCGGAACAGCCTAGAGAACGCGCTGCATCGAGCCGAACCTGCGTGGATCCCCCCTTCGAGCCTTGCGGCACCTCGCCCACAGCTAAACAAAGTTTACCGCGAGAGATATGAACGCGTCAACATTCAATGGGATCAGGCAAGAACGCCCTTTCAGCTCCGGGCAACGGCCCTCGTCCGATCTGGGGGACGAATGTCCGGTCAAGGGCTGAACCGATTCCTTAGGGAAGGGGTTGCTCCCCCCTACGCTTCGGCCAAGCCCGATCGTGAGGGGGTGCCGTGGTGGAACTGCACGAATGGTTGTCCGTGTACCAGGCAGTGAGCGTTACGGCGGCCAACAAGGAGCGCACGTACTGGAATCTGGGGGGGACATGCCTGGTCGCGAGCGTTCTCCTCCTCATCCTGGGCGTCGTGCTCGGCATCGCCGTGCTCGAGGACGCTTACAACGGGTACGTCGCGCCCCCCGGGCTACGCTGTCTGACCACGGTGCTGGCAGTGTTTGGGGTTCTGATCAGTACCTACTGGCTTGCGATCCGGCACCGCTTGTCCCGCGAAGTCGCCCATTGGCAGGGGCTGCTCAGGCAGCTGGAAGGGGAGTTCGCGGGGGCGGAGTTCCATCGCAGCGGACTTCGGCTCCTCATCGGACAGCCGGTTCGTAGCCCCACGATCACGCCTCACTTCGACGAGTGGTACCCAGGGGTCACGCGCCTGGGTTGGCTCGCGCGACACCTGGCGTGCCTCACCACCATCCTTCTCCCGACGGCGTTCCTCGTCGCGTGGGTCGCGCTTGCGAT
>DSBZ01000067.1 GCA_011057175.1 Candidatus Acetothermia bacterium | reverse complement strand
GGTTGGCGGCCACCCCCCCCACGACGACGATCCGCGAAAGCGACAGCCGCCGCGCGGCGCGGATCGCCTTCTCCGCCAGGACATCCACCACTGCCTCGAGGTAGCTGGCACACAGGTCGGGGACCGCTGTGCTCGGATGATCCCGCCGCCAGTACACGGCCGCGGTCTTGAGGCCGGCGAAGCTCATGTCGAGGCCCGATTCCATCATCGGCCGGGGGAACGGGATCGCCGCCGGATCGCCCTCCCGGGCGAGCTCGTCGATCTTCAACCCGGCCGGGTACCCGAGCCCGAGCAGCCGTCCGAACTTGTCGAGCGCCTCACCGGCGGCATCGTCGCGCGTCCCGCCCACCACCTTGTACTCCCCCCACCGGGCCACGGCCGCGAGGAGGGTGTGCCCTCCGGAAACGATGAGCCCGAGGAAGGGCGGGGGCGCCGCAGGCTCGCTCAGCCTGTGGGCGAAGAGGTGGGCGGCGAGGTGGTTCACCCCGATCAAGGGCACGTTCCGCGCCACGGCGATCCCGGCAGCGTGGGCCATCCCCACGAGGAGGGGCCCGACGAGGCCTGGGCCATAGGTCACTCCAACCAGTCCGATCGCGCTCCATCCCACCCCAGCTGTGGCGAGCGCTTCGTCGAGGAGACGGGGGAGCTTCCGCAAGTGATCGCGCGACGCGGCCTCGGGCATCACCCCCCCAAAGCGTGCGTGGAGGTCGGTCTGGGAGTAGACGAGGTTCGCCAGGATCTCCCGGCTGTCCCGGAGGAGGGCAACGGCCGTCTCATCGCACGAGGTCTCGATCCCGAGGACGTTCATGGGGCGGTGACCGGTGATGCGCAACCGGTCCAGGGGGGTTGGAGAAGCCTAGCGCCGTTCACTCTTCACGGACGTACGCGGGCTTGAGGATCCCCACGAAGGGAAGGTTCCGGTACACCTCCGCGTAGTCGAGCCCGTACCCAACGACGAATAGGTTCTCCGGGAGGACGAACCCCACGTAGTCCACCGGCACCTCGACCTCCCGGCGGTGGGGCTTGTCGAGGAGGGTGCACACGCGGAGGCTCGCCGGGCCCCGCGCGGAAAGGCCTGCCAGGAGGTGCTGCAGGGTGTGCCCCGTATCCACAATGTCCTCCACGATGAGGACATCGCGGCCGCCGATTGCGCAGTCGAGGTCCTTCAGGATCCGCACCTCGCCGGGGCTCGTGCCGTTTCCGTAGCTGGAGACAGCCATGAAGTCGTACTCGATGGGGAGGTCCAGGGCTCGGACGAGGTCAGCCATGAACGGCATCGCCCCCTTCAGGATCCCCACCACGAGGAGTGGCCGACGGCGGGAATCCCGCGCCGCGCCGCCCCGGTAGTCGGCCGTGATCGCCTGTCCGAGTTCCCCTACCCGGCGGGCGATCTCCTCGGCCGAGATCACCACCCGCTCGATCCCCTCCGTCACTGTCGTCACCATACCGTCTTCCCGAGGAATGCCCTCCCCACAGGCATCCGTAAGGGGAGAAGCCGAGCATACCGCGAATGGCGCACCCGTCAACCGCCCTGACCGCAGAGAGCAGAGTGGGCTGCTCGAGAGGCGAGGTCGAGGAGGAGGTTCCCCGCCACCTGCCGCCGGTAGTCGGCGGACGCGCGGAGGTCGGAGATCGGCTCCACGGCGGCGGACAGGCCATTCCGCACCTCGGCCAGGGCGTCGACGGTCAGCGGACGGCCCACGAGCGCTTCCTCCACCTCCCGCGGCCGCAGCACGGTCGGGGCAACCGACCCCAGGGCCAACCTCGCTTCCCGGATCCGGCCCTCCTCGAGCCACACGAGGGCCCCCAGGGAGGCCACGGCGATGACGAGGGCCCGTCTCCGTCCCACCTTGCGGAAGTAGGCCTGGGCGCCGTCCCTGGGGAACGCGACGGTGACGGAGCGAATGAGTTCCCCCAGTCGGAGCGCGGTCTTGCCGGGACCGTGCACGAACTCCGCGACAGGTAGGGAACGTTCCCCGCTCGGTCCCGCCAGGTTCACGCGGGCATCGAGGAGGTACAGGGGGATGAGCCCGTCCCCGGCCGGGGAGGCGTTGGCGAGGTTTCCCCCCAGGGTCCCCATGTGGCGGACGGCGGGGGATCCGATCGTGCGCAGAGCGAGGCCCATAATCGGCACCCGCGCGATCGCGGGCGAGGCGAGGATCGCGGCGTGGGTGGCTGCGGCCCCGATCTCGACCCCCTCTTCCGTTCCGCGGATCGCGCGAAGCTCAGGGAGTTCCCCCACGTAGACGAGGAACTCTGGACGCGTGCCGCCTTTCTGGAGGCGGACGAAGAGGTCCGTCCCCCCGGCGAGGGGTTGGCCACCCTCAGCTGTGAGGCGGACGGCCTCGGCGAGGTCACGTGGCCGGACGATCTCAGGCCTGGGCACGCTTGATCCTCTCCCGGACCGACGACGGGGTTCGGAGGTCCTCCATCCCGTCCACGTCCCGGACCACGCCTGGATCGTCCCAGGGGATGAGCTCGCAGTTCGCGAGGAGGTCGCGGGCCCCGCGGTCGCCGGAGAGGCGAAGGACCCCCGGCCGCAGGGAGGGGGGAAGGTATACGGGGAACCCCCGTTGTCCTTCGTGCGCCGGGGCTACCGGATGCTCGCCGGCCCGCGCCAACACCTCCCGTGCCGCCTGCTCGGGGACCCACGGCATGTCCCCCAGGAACACGAGCATCCCGCCCTCCACCGCCTCCGCCGCCCGGCGGAGAGAGCTCCCCATCCCCTCTTGCCACGCCTCGTTCACGATCACCTGCCAGCTCGCCCGCGCCCGCGCTTCCCTCGATGGGAGAGGTTCGGGACGAGCGGGGAAGAGCGCTCCCTGAATGGCCGTGGCCTCCGCGCCGAGGACGATCACCCGCTCGTCCAACGGGAGCCGCTCCACGAGGTCCACCACCCACGAGAGGAGCGGCCGGCCCGCCACGGGGAGGAGGAGCTTTGGCCTCCCCATCCGCTGTCCGGCTCCGGCAGCGAGCACAACCCCCGTCATCGCATCCGCTCCGCCGCGCGAAGCACGGCCTCCACGACCTGGGCGTAGCCCGTGCACCGGCACAGGTTCCCGGCGAGGTACTCCCGGACCTCTCCCTCCGTCGGGTGGGGGTTCTCCTGGAGAAGGGCGTAGGCGGCCATGATCAGCCCTGGCGTACAGAACCCGCACTGCACGCCCGCCGTGGCGAGGAGCGCCTCCTGCAGGGGATGCAACTTCCCGGAAGCGGCGAGCCCCTCGATGGTCAGGACATCCTTCCCCGCCACCTGGATCGCCGCGGTGAGGCAGGAAAGGCGCGGCCTTCCGTCCACGATCACCGTGCACGCCCCGCACTCCCCTTCCCCGCACCCCTCCTTCGTGCCGGTGAGGCCGAGGTCCTCGCGGAGGAGATCGAGGAGGCGGCGCCCGGGCGGAACATCCGCCGTCACCTCTTTGCCGTTCACGCGAAAGGAGAGCCTCATCCCTCCACCGCCTCGGCCACCGCGTCGAGCGTGGGCGGGATGACCTCCGGCATCTCCACCCCCCGCAGGGCGCCCTCGGGGTCCTTGAGGCCGGACCCGGTCACGAACAGGACGACGCGGGAGCCGGAGGGGATCCTCCCCTCGACGACGAGGCGGAGGAGGCCGGCGTAGGGAGCCGCCCCCGACGGTTCAGCGAACACGCCGGTGCGTCGGGCCAGCTCCTGGGTGGCCGCCACGATCTCCTCGTCGGTCACGGTGACGAACCCGCCCTCCGTCTTCGCGACCGCCTTCACCGCCCGCAGGGCATCCTGAGGCCTGTCCACTCGGATCGAGTCGGCCACCGTCTCCGCCTCCTCCCGAGCGGGGAGGATCGGCTTCCCTTCTTGGTGTCGGGCGAAGGCATGGGCCACCGCCGCCGCCCCCGCCGCCTGGACCCCATACACCCGCGGGACCCGCTCCGCGAGTCCCACCCGCACGAGCTCGAGGAAGCCCTTGGCGAGCCCGGCGACCACCGCCCCATCGCCCACGGAGACGAGGGCGAACTCGGGAAGGTCGCAGCGGAGCTCCTCTCCCACCTCGAACGCGCCCGTCTTGTTCCCCTCCACGACCATCGGGTTCATCCCATCGGAGCGGTTGTACCACCCAAAGCGTCGCCCGGCCTGAACCGCGACCTGAAACGCATCCCCGTACACCCCGTCCACGGGAAACACCGTTGCCCCGAACGCCACCAGCTGCGCCAGCTTCGCCCGCGGGGCGGACCGGGGAACGAAGATGTAACAAGGGATCCCGCCCGCGGCGCAGAAGCCGGCGGTGGACGTGGCCGCGTTGCCGGTGGAGGCACAGACGAGGGCCGCCCGCCCGAGCTTCCGCGCTGCCGCCACTGTCACCGCTGTGCCCCGATCCTTGCATGAAGCGGTGGGGTTCACCGTGTCGTCCTTCACCCACAGCGCGCCCAGCCCGAGCTCGGCGGCGAGAGTGGGGCAGGCGTAGAGCGGCGTCCACCCCGCGCGGAGGGGAACGGCGTGCTTCTCGGAAACGGGGAGGAGGGGCTCGTACCGCCACAGGGACAGCCGCCGCGACTCGGCGAACGTGCCCCGGGACAGCCGCCGGGAGAGGTACGGGTAGTCGTACTCGACCTCGAGCGCCCCAGCCACCGGGCCGCAGCGGGGACACACATCGTCCACCGACCACGGAGCGTGCTGCCGCCCGCACGTCAGGCAACGAAACGCGACCGGCTCACCCATCTCCCACCTCCTGTTCGATCAGGAACGGAAGCGACCCCTTCACCCCGCGGAAGAGGACGAGCATCTCCGCCGCCTCGCCCAACGAGCGCGTCCCGGGGAACGCGGCCTTGAGCGCGACGTGCTGAACGCGGAGCCCTCTATCCAGCTCCACGATCAACCGTTCGTCGGCGAACGTCATCCCCCCCTCCTTCACGGAAAGGGTGGCTTCCTTCCCCCCTTCCCGACGCCGGATCTCGTCCCCCGCGATGAAGAACGCTATCCCTGGCTCGTCCTGAAACGCGGGGAGGGTCAGGCAGAGGCGGGGCTTGTCCCGATAGGGTTGGCCCTCATGGACGCAGAACGTGGCGCAGTTCCCGCATTCGTTGCACGGTTCCACGAGGTGGACGATCTGTCGGCCCTGGCGGACCTCGAACGGCTCCTCCCCCACGATGCGGACCTCTCCTGCCCGGCAGGCGAGGACGGGGACCCTCCAGGCCACGGCCTCGGCCTCGTAGGCGAGATTGGCCCGGTTGGGACACACCTCGACGCACTTGTCGCAGAACGTCGCACACTGGACGCAGCGGCTCGCCTCGACGCGCGCCTCCTCTTCCCCGAGGCACCTCTCCACGAGGTCGAACCCGCCGCGGCTGGGGATCGCGAGGACCGCCGGATCCCGACGGGGGAGGATCCGCGCCCTCGCCCGCTTCGCCCGCGCCACCTCGTCGGAGGAGAGGCTTGCTTCCGCGGTTGACCACGAGCGGAACGGGATCCTGAGCTCCCGGCACATCGCCTCCGCCGCGCGCCGGCCATCGGCACAGGCCTCGACGATCGTCGCTGGGCCCCGCACCGCGTCCCCCCCCGCGTAGACGTGGGCGAGACCGGTCGCCCCGGTCTCCGGGTCGGCGAGGATCCGCCCGTCCTTCCCTGTCGGGATCCGACTCCCGGTGAGGAAACCCATCTCCGGGCGCTGCCCCACGGCGACGAGGACGGCCTCCGCCGGGACCTCAAACTCGCTCCCTGCGATCGGGACCGGTCTCCGCCGTCCGTCCGGCCCTGGCTCGCCGAGGCGCGTCCTCACACAGACCACCGCCACCACCCCGCCGTCGCGGCGCACGATGCGCTGGGGGGAGACGAGCTCGCGGAGGGTGTTCCCCTCGGCGAGGAGGTCCTCCACCTCCTCCGGATCGGCCGGCATCTCCTCCCGCGTGCGGCGGTAGAGGACGGTCACCGGTTGCCCCGTCAGGCGGTGGGCGCTTCGCGCTGCGTCCATCGCTGTGTTTCCGCCCCCGAGCACGACGACGGGGGACCCGAGTCCAGGCCAGTCCCCGGAGGCAACCCTC
>DSBZ01000221.1 GCA_011057175.1 Candidatus Acetothermia bacterium | reverse complement strand
TGATGCGCTCCGTCGGCTGCTCGGTGCCGCCCTGGGTGGCCGTCGAGCTCGCGACGAGGGCCCCGCTAGGCCCGTACAGGTAGAGGTCGTAGTCGTCCGCCGTCGCCGGCCAGGCGTCCCACGTGAGGTAGAGGATGATCTGCTGGCCCGCCGTGGCGGTGAACGTGACGTCGGTGTCGTGCCAGCCGTCAGCGTTCCCATCGGTGAACGTGGCCCCGTAGTGCTTGAGGCCAAAGTTCCCTGCCCCCTGGACCCACAGGATCCCGGCCGCGGTCGCCCGGCGGGCGATCGCGGCGATCGTCCCCGTGCCGTCGTAGAAGTTCGTGTTGAACCACCCCAAGGAGTGGTTGATGACATGGACGCCCTCGGAGATGCAGTAGCTGACGGCATTGTCGAGGTCGACTTCGTTCGCGATCTTGATGAGATACAACTCGGCCTCGGGCGCCACGTCGTAGACGATCTGGGCCACAGCCGTGCCGTGGGAGATCCCGGTGGCGATCCCCGTCCCCGTGAAGTCCCGGGTGATCACGCTGTACGGGAGATCGCCCTGCGCCTGGGCGGTGGAGAGCCCGCCAAACCCGAGGTCGATCACGGCGATCTTGACCCCCGCCCCACGGTTCCCCAGCGAGTGGAACGCGCTCGTCCCGACGAGGGCCGCCCCTTCCGAGGTCACGGCAAGCTCGTGGGGGACGTAGGGAAGCCTCACGTAGACCCCCGGCCCGACCTGGGAGAGGAAGCTCTCCAACTGCGCGAGGGGGACGGACACCTTCGTCAGGCCGAGTGGAGAGGAGACCCGCTCCACCGCGACCCCAAGCGGGGCCACCCCGCCCTTGGACTCGATGACGAGGGTCACCTCGCCCGTGCCCGGGGAAAGGGGGATCCCGAGCATCCCCGCCACCCTCGTCAGGGCATCCTGGGCTTGGGCGGGGAGGTGGGACAGTGCCGTGAGGACGCCCGTGGACACGACCTGGCGCGCCGCTGCGACGAACGTCTCTAGCGCCCCGTCCACGTGGGGGTTGCTCTTCTCCGTCTTCGTGATCGTGACGGGCCCGATCGTGAGCGGGATGCCCCGCGCCTTCGCCTCCGGCGCCACCGCCCCCCCGGCGGGAAGGTAGGTGAGGATCCGCACCGCGTCCTGAACCCGGGCCGAGCGGGAGAAGATCCCGGCCAGGGCCCCTTCCCGCCACGGGAGGACGACGCCGATCACGCTCCCACGGTAGCTGTAGAGCTCGAGCCCCGCTGCCGCGAGCTCGCGGGCATAAGGGGAAAGGTCGAGGAACCGGCCTGCCACCGAGGGCACCCACCCCACGAGGAACTCCGCGATATCGAACCGGGCAAGCCCGATCCCGGCCTGGAAGTAGACCTGGTTGTAGAGGGCGGCCTCGTTGTAGAACTTCGCCGTCCCCGATAGCCCGGCCTGCGCTGCCGCCGCTCTCACCGTCTCCCAGTGCGGCCGGTCGACGTCGAGGGCCACGATCTCGACCTGGGCGAGACCCGCCGTCCCCACGGCGAGGACCACAACCGCCGCCAGCAGCCCCAACACGCTCCTCAAATCGCCAATCGCCCTACGCTTCGTCATCATCAACCTCCAGCAGGATGGGGCACGTACGGCGGGCGGACCATCTGCACCGCCGGGTCCGCGGCCAGAGCGGGCAGGAGGCCGATCGGGATGAGGAGATCGGTCAGCCCCGCCGCCGAGCTCAGGACGTAGGGCTCGAGGTCCTCGGCGAGCGCCCCGCTCGCCTCGGCCACCACCCGCACCCGAAGCCCGATCTGCTCCAGGCCGTAGTCCCGCGCCGCCCCGAACCAGTCGGGGTGGCCGACGAGCGCCCATAGGGTCGGATCGAGGCGCATCCCCTCCGGCACCCGCGGCAGCTTGAGCGGGAGCTCCACCACGGCGAGGGTGAGGGAGCGTCCCGTCTCGAGGAGCCCAAGCTCGCGGAGGAGGGTGAGGAACTCCTCCCGCGGCGGGATCACGACGTCCCCGCCCGCCCACACGATGAGCTCGGCGCGATCGCGCCCTCCGCGCAGGAACGCCATCTCGATCCCCACCTCCATCCCCACGAGGAAGTGATCGCCGTCCAGGTACAGGTAGACGCCCCCCGCGAGGAGTTCCCCCTCGTCGGCTGCGCCGCGCACCACGAGTCCGTCCGCTCCAAACGATGCGGTCGGGATCCCGAGATCCTCCGCCCGAGCGGCCAGTCCGTCCACCGCTCCCGCGGGCATCGCGATCTCGCCCAAGAGGTAGGTGGGTGTCTCGGCAAGCGCCGTCCCCGCCCACAGTACAAATGCTAGTACGACCGCCATGCGTTCCACCATGGGTATCCCCCCTTGTCCTGAACGAATATACAGCACGCGGACCGGGCCGGTTCCCACAGGGGGAGGCACGGGGCGGGAACGGTTCACGGATCACCGATCCCGAGCCGTCCCACCGATGGCCGTTGGGTCCCGGAAACGGCCGGCGGACACGTGGTCCGCCGCTGGGGACTGCGTGGTTGGAACGGCCTCGGGATGGCCCCGTCGCGCCCTTCGCTCGGGTTGCTCCGGGGTCGCGAGCGCGAAACAATCAGGGCGTGACGACATCGCGGTTCGCGCGCCAGGTGGTCCTTCCCATGTTGGGGAGGGAGGGGCAGCGCAGGCTCGGGGAATCCCGCGCCCTCGTGGTGGGCTGCGGCGCGCTGGGGACGCACACCGCGGAGCTCCTCCTCCGCGCGGGGGTGGAGACCCTGACCCTCGTTGACCGGGACGTCGTCGAGGAGAGGGACCTCCACCGGGTGGCCCTGTTCACCCCCGCGGACGTGGGACGGCCCAAGGCCGAGGCGGCAGCGGATGCCCTGCGCCGGATCGCCCGCCATGCGGCGATCACTTCCCACGCCGCCCATCTCGATCCCCACCTCGCCGAGGAGCTCGTGCCGAAGGCGGATGTGGTCCTCGATGCCCTCGACAACCTCGACGCCCGGTATCTCGTCAACGACGCGTGCGTCAAGCACGGGGTTCCGTGGGTGTACACCGCCGTCCTCGCCACCTACGGGATGACGATGCCGATCGTCCCCGCGCGGGGACGATCGGCATCGTCATCCCGTAGGTGGCGAGGACGGCGGTGTACACCCACGGAACCCCGTGCTTGACGCACGCGTCGTTGACGAGATACCGGGCGTCGAGGTTGTCGAGGGCATCGAGGACCACATCCGCCTTCGGCACGAGCTCCTCGGCGAGGTGGGGATCGAGATGGGCGGCGTGGGAAGTGATCGCCGCATGGCGGGCGATCCGGCGCAGGGCATCCGCTGCCGCCTCGGCCTTGGGCCGTCCCACGTCCGCGGGGGTGAACAGGGCCACCCGGTGGAGGTCCCTCTCCTCGACGACGTCCCGGTCAACGAGGGTCAGGGTCTCCACCCCCGCGCGGAGGAGGAGCTCCGCGGTGTGCGTCCCCAGCGCGCCGCAGCCCACCACGAGGGCGCGGGATTCCCCGAGCCTGCGCTGCCCCTCCCTCCCCAACATGGGAAGGACCACCTGGCGCGCGAACCGCGATGTCGTCACGCCCTGATTGTTTCGCGCTCGCGACCCCGGAGCAACCCGAGCGAAGGGCGCGACGGGGCCATCCCGAGGCCGTTCCAACCACGCAGTCCCCAGCGGCGGACCACGTGTCCGCCGGCCGTTTCCGGGACCCAACGGCCATCGGTGGGACGGCTCGGGATCGGTGATCCGTGAACCGTTCCCGCCCCGTGCCTCCCCCTGTGGGAACCGGCCCGGTCCGCGTGCTGTATATTCGTTCAGGACAAGGGGGGATACCCATGGTGGAACGCATGGCGGTCGTACTAGCATTTGTACTGTGGGCGGGGACGGCGCTTGCCGAGACACCCACCTACCTCTTGGGCGAGATCGCGATGCCCGCGGGAGCGGTGGACGGACTGGCCGCTCGGGCGGAGGATCTCGGGATCCCGACCGCATCGTTTGGAGCGGACGGACTCGTGGTGCGCGGCGCAGCCGACGAGGGGGAACTCCTCGCGGGGGGCGTCTACCTGTACCTGGACGGCGATCACTTCCTCGTGGGGATGGAGGTGGGGATCGAGATGGCGTTCCTGCGCGGAGGGCGCGATCGCGCCGAGCTCATCGTGTGGGCGGGCGGGGACGTCGTGATCCCGCCGCGGGAGGAGTTCCTCACCCTCCTCCGCGAGCTTGGGCTCCTCGAGACGGGACGCTCCCTCACCCTCGCCGTGGTGGAGCTCCCGCTCAAGCTGCCGCGGGTGCCGGAGGGGATGCGCCTCGATCCGACCCTATGGGCGCTCGTCGGCCACCCCGACTGGTTCGGGGCGGCGCGGGACTACGGCCTGGAGCAGATCGGGCTTCGGGTGCGGGTGGTGGCCGAGGCGAGCGGGGCGCTCGCCGAGGACCTCGAGCCCTACGTCCTGAGCTCGGCGGCGGGGCTGACCGATCTCCTCATCCCGATCGGCCTCCTGCCCGCTCTGGCCGCGGACCCGGCGGTGCAGATGGTCCGCCCGCCGTACGTGCCCCATCCTGCTGGAGGTTGATGATGACGAAGCGTAGGGCGATTGGCGATTTGAGGAGCGTGTTGGGGCTGCTGGCGGCGGTTGTGGTCCTCGCCGTGGGGACGGCGGGTCTCGCCCAGGTCGAGATCGTGGCCCTCGACGTCGACCGGCCGCACTGGGAGACGGTGAGAGCGGCGGCAGCGCAGGCCGGGCTATCGGGGACGGCGAAGTTCTACAACGAGGCCGCCCTCTACAACCAGGTCTACTTCCAGGCCGGGATCGGGCTTGCCCGGTTCGATATCGCGGAGTTCCTCGTGGGGTGGGTGCCCTCGGTGGCAGGCCGGTTCCTCGACCTTTCCCCTTATGCCCGCGAGCTCGCGGCAGCGGGGCTCGAGCTCTACAGCTACCGTGGGAGCGTGATCGGCGTCGTCCTCCCGTGGCGGGAAGGGGCCCTGGCCGGGATCTTCTCCCGCTCGGCCCGGGTTCAGGACGCGGTGCGGATCCTCACCTACCTTCCCGCCGGGGGGGCGGTGGCGCCGGAGGCGAAGGCGCGGGGCATCCCGCTCACGATCGGGCCCGTCACGATCACGAAGACGGAGAAGAGCAACCCCCACGTGGACGGGGCGCTAGAGACGTTCGTCGCAGCGGCGCGCCAGGTCGTGTCCACGGGCGTCCTCACGGCACTGTCCCACCTCCCCGCCCAAGCCCAGGATGCCCTGACGAGGGTGGCGGGGATGCTCGGGATCCCCCTTTCCCCGGGCACGGGCGAGGTGACCCTCGTCATCGAGTCCAAGGGCGGGGTGGCCCCGCTTGGGGTCGCGGTGGAGCGGGTCTCCTCTCCACTCGGCCTGACGAAGGTGTCCGTCCCCCTCGCGCAGTTGGAGAGCTTCCTCTCCCAGGTCGGGCCGGGGGTCTACGTGAGGCTTCCCTACGTCCCCCACGAGCTTGCCGTGACCTCGGAAGGGGCGGCCCTCGTCGGGACGAGCGCGTTCCACTCGCTGGGGAACCGTGGGGCGGGGGTCAAGATCGCCGTGATCGACCTCGGGTTTGGCGGGCTCTCCACCGCCCAGGCGCAGGGCGATCTCCCGTACAGCGTGATCACCCGGGACTTCACGGGGACGGGGATCGCCACCGGGATCTCCCACGGCACGGCTGTGGCCCAGATCGTCTACGACGTGGCGCCCGAGGCCGAGTTGTATCTCATCAAGATCGCGAACGAAGTCGACCTCGACAATGCCGTCAGCTACTGCATCTCCGAGGGCGTCCATGTCATCAACCACTCCTTGGGGTGGTTCAACACGAACTTCTACGACGGCACGGGGACGATCGCCGCGATCGCCCGCCGGGCGACCGCGGCCGGGATCCTGTGGGTCCAGGGGGCAGGGAACTTTGGCCTCAAGCACTACGGGGCCACGTTCACCGATGGGAACGCTGACGGCTGGCACGACACCGACGTCACGTTCACCGCCACGGCGGGCCAGCAGATCATCCTCTACCTCACGTGGGACGCCTGGCCGGCGACGGCGGACGACTACGACCTCTACCTGTACGGGCCTAGCGGGGCCCTCGTCGCGAGCTCGACGGCCACCCAGGGCGGCACCGAGCAGCCGACGGAGCGCATCA